>PXAU01000233.1 GCA_003567075.1 Trueperaceae bacterium | reverse complement strand
TCGGCGCTGCTGGGCGTCGGCGGCTCGGTGGAGGCCGGCGGAGCGGTCGGCTCGTCCACGGGCAGGTCAGGCTCGTCCACGGGAAGGTCCGCGGCATCGACCTCGATGTCCGCGTCAGCGGCGCGCGCCTGCGCCGTGCGGATCAACTCGGGTACGCGCCCTGCCGCGGCCTCGCCCACCAGCTCGACGTGCGCGTCCCACGCGCGGATGGCGCCCTCGTCGTCGCCCTCGCTGAAGTAGGCGTTGCCCAGGAACAGGCTGGCCTGCGGCTCGAGCGCCAGCAACGAGCCAGCGCTACGGGCGGCGCGCTCGAGCAGTTCGATGGCGTCGTCCGAGCGTCCACGCAGGAACATCAGCTGGCCCGTGCGGGAGAGCGACGCTGCGTCGCGCGGATCGTACTCGGTGAGGATCTCGAACGACACCTCCACCGCCTGCTCCATCATGCCGGCGTCCCACAGCACCTCGGCCAGGGCGTTGAGGGTCGTGGCGTTGCGCTCCTCGTCGAGCGCGGACAGCACCGGCCCCAGCCCTTCGATCAACCGCAGGCGGGCGGCGGCGTCCACGTCGAACTGGCCATCGGGGGTCTCGAGGTACGCCTCGTACGCCCCGCGGGCGGTGTCGAGATCGCCGAGTTGGAACGACAGTTCGGCCACGCCGACGAGCGTGTCCGGGTCGGTGGGATCGATGCGCCGCGCCTCGAGGAGGTACTCCAGGGCCGTGGCGGGATCGTCGCCGAAGGTGAGCAGCGCCAGGCGCTGGTAGGCCAGGACCGGTGGGTCGCCGGTGGCGTCGTGCGCTACGAGCAGGACCCGACGGTAGGTGGCTTCCGCCTCGCGCGCGTCCTGCAGCGTCCAGTAGGCGTCCGCCAGGCGCATGAGCGAGGCTA
This sequence comes from Trueperaceae bacterium, assembly GCA_003567075.1. GTDB lineage: Bacteria > Deinococcota > Deinococci > Deinococcales > Trueperaceae > CSSed10-48. The sequence goes on along the minus strand of PXAU01000233.1, from coordinate 8,538 downwards.
CGCTGCCGTCGCGATCGGCCGCGCGCTGCAGGTCGCGCAGCGCCTCGGCAGCGCGTAGATCGGACTCGAAGAACGTGGTGACGGTACCGTCTTGGCCGACGCGGGGCAGCACGAACGGCCCCAGTGAGACGGCCGTGACGATCATCAACCCGAGCAGCCCGAGCGTGCCCCACGGCAAGCCACTGCCGCGACCGGCGGCAGGTGCCGGTGCCGGACGGCCCGCGAGCTCCGCCTGCCGCTGGTCGATGGCGCGCAGCACGCTGGCGGCCTTGGCCTCGTAGCGTGCCCGCAGGGTGGCGCGTTGGGCCTCGGCCATGTCGTCGCGCGCGTCCAGTTCTCGAATGGCGCGGAAGAGCGAGGCGCGCTCCTCCTCCAGATCGAGCAACTCGGGGTCGCGCTCGTCGGGGAGGGGATCGACCTGGCGGGCGGCGAGCAGCGGTACCGCGGCGTACGCCACGGCGATGAGAACGAGGAGCGCGATGAGCACGAAGGTCAGCACGGAGAACCTCAGCGGCTCGCGCCCTCGCCGAGCGGGCCCTGCAGCTCGGCGCGGACGCGGTCGAGATCGTCGGGGTCGACGTCGTCGGGGGCGGTGTCGGCGGCAGCGCGCCAGCGGCGCAGGAGCCGCGCCACGTACGCTACTGCCAGCAGGGCCACCACCACGGGCAGGGCCCACACGATCAGGTTCAGGCCCCGCATCGGCGGGTTGTAGAGGATCCAGTCGCCGTAGCGCTCCTGGAAGAAGGCCAGCACCTCCGTGCGGCTCGACCCTTGGTCGAGCTGCTCCTGGATCAGCGCGCGCATCTCGCGGGCGATGGCGGCGTTCGACTCCGAGACGGACTCGGCCACGCAGGTGGGGCAGCGCAGCTCACGGCCGATCTCGAACACGCGCGGATCGAGCTCACGGTCCTGCGCGGCTGCGCTGCCGACGAGCAGCACCGGCACGAGAGCCGCGAGCACGAGCGCGACGAGCACCGCGCTCGGCCGCTGAACACCGAGAGCGCTCATCGCCGCAGCGCCCCGATCTGCTCGCTCAGGATCACTTCGGTCACGGGGCCGGCGTACTTGTGTTGCAGCGTGCCGTCGGCGTGCACGAAGAACGTCTCGGGGACCCCGAACAGGCCGTAGGCGATGCTGACGCGGCTGTCGCCGTCGAAGAGGTTGGGGAAGGTGAGGCCGAAGCGCTCGATGAAGGCACGCCCGGCGGCGCGGGCGTCGCGGTCCTGGGTCTGGATGCCGATGAACAGCACCTCGTCGCCGTAGCGTTCATGCGCGCGCTGCAGGTGGGGCGCTTCGTCGTAGCAGGGGCCGCACCAGGAGGCCCAGAAGTTGATCACCATCGGGCGCCCGCGCACCTCGGCGAGGCTCAGGCGCGGCCCGTACTCAGCCACGAAGCGCTCGTACACCGGCAGGTCGAAGTCCGGTACCTCGCGCCCCAGGAAGTTCGAGGGGATGTCGCGGTCGGGGTTGCCGCGCAGGAGCCCGAACACGAACAGCCCCGAGAGGGCCGCCATGACGGCCACGACGGGCAGCAAGCGCCGTAGCCGAGCGCTCACGTCTCCGCTCCGGCGGGCGCCTCCGCGCTCACCGAGCGCCGCAATGGCCGGTCCCCGGGCGACATCGCGTAGATGGTCCCAAGGGCCATGATCAGGCCACCGATCCAGATCCAGGTGACGAACGGGCTCTGCACCGCGCGGATGATGACGAAGTCCTGCTGCGGGTCGACCGCCCCGGCGAGCGCCAGGTAGAGGTCGTGGGAGGCGGTGTAGCGCACCGATGGCGTCGGTACCGTCATCTGGCTGGTGCCGAAGCGGTTGATGCGGGGGGTGAGTACGGTGACCTCGCGGCCGCCCTGGAAGACCGCCACCTCGACGCCGACCGAGTTTCGGCCCTGGACCCGCTCCGAGAAGGGCCGCAGCGCCTGCAACTCGTAGCCCTGGAAGGCCACGCGTTCACCGTAGGGGAGGCGGATCTGCTGGTCGACCCGGTAGCCGCCGGAGGCGGCGATGCCCAGCGCGATCACGACCACGCCCAGGTGCACCACCATCGAGCCGAAACGGCGCTTCTGCTCGAAGGCGTACTGCGTGAACACCTGGCCCAGCGAGCGGCCGGTGATGCGGGCGCGCGGCACGATCGCGCCGGCCAGCAGCAGACCCGCGCTGGCGAGGTTCCAGCCGACCAAACCGATGGTGATGAGCGGGTAGATCTTGCGCACGCCGAAGACGAAGCCCAGCACCAGCGCCAGGATCAGCGCGCCGGTCATCCACGTCAGGTTGCTGCGCAGCGTCTGGGTCTCGGCGCGGCGCCATGGCAGCAGCGGGCCGACGCCCATCAGCAAGAGCACCAGCATCCACACGGGCAGCGTGATGGCGTCGAAGAAGGGCGCGCCGACGGTCACGCGCGCGCCCGTGGTGGCCTCCACGAAGAGCGGGAACACCGTGCCCAGCAGCACCGCGAAGGTCATGGCCAGGAACAGCACGTTGACGCCGATGAAGGCGCCCTCGCGGCTCACCACGGCGTCGAGGTCGGAGCGGTCGCGCACCTGGTCCCAGCGCCACACCACGAGCGAGAGGCTCACCAGGGTGACGATGATGAAGAACGCCAGGAAGAACGGCCCCACCGGACCGTCGCCGAAGGCGTGCACCGACGAGATCACGCCGGAGCGGATGAGGAAGGTGCCCAGCAGCGTGAGCGCGAAGGTCAGCACGATCAGCAGCAGGTTCCAGGCCTTGAGCATGCGCCGCCGCTCCTGTACCTGGATGCTGTGCAGGAACGCCGTCGCGGTGAACCACGGCATGATCGAGACGTTCTCGACCGGGTCCCAGGCCCAGTACCCGCCCCAGCCGAGGACCTCGTAGCTCCACCAACCGCCGGAGATGATGCCGACGGTGAGGAAGCCCCAGCCGAACAGCGTCCAGCGGCGCGTGAGCCGCATCCATTCGGTACCGGGTCGGCGCGTGATCAGCGCCGCCATGGCGAAGGCGAAGGGGACGGTGAGCCCCACGTAGCCCAAGTACATCAGCACCGGGTGGACCGCCATCATCCAGTGGTTCTGCAAGAGCGGGTTGGCGCCGGGTCCGTCGAGCGGCGGGTTGGCCAGCACGATGAAGGGGTTAGCGGCGAAGGTGACGACCGACAGGAAGAAGATCGTCACGACCTGCATCACCACCAGCGACCAGGGCCGCAGCACGGTGTTGGGGGCGGTGACGGCGAGCACCGCGGCGTAGGCGGTGAGCAGCCAGGCCCACAGCAGCACCGAGCCCTCCAGCGCGGCCCACATCGTGACGACCTTGACCCAGATGGGCGACTCGATGCGCGATTGCTCGGCCACGTACTTGACGCTGAAGTCGTCGGTGAGCAGCGCCGCTTGCATCACGATGACGGCCGTGGTGACGGCCAGGAACACCGCCAGCGCGGTGAGTCGGGCGCTGGTCTGCAGCCGCGCGTCGCGGCGGATGGCGCCGATCGCGCCGGCGACGACGGCGTAGACGGCCAGCGCCAGGGCCAGCGTGAGAGCGGCGGTGCCGAGCGTGCCGAGGCTCAGCATGGGCGATCGCGTCGCGCCGTCACTGCAGCGACCTCCGCAGCTCCTCGACGTCGATGTGCCCGTCCTCGGGGGCCTCGTACACCTCGGAGTGCTTGATGAGCAGGTTGTCCGACACGAAGGTGCCGCTGTCGAAGCTGCCCTCGATCACGACGCCGGCGTTCTCGCGGAACAGCTCAGGCGGCGCGCCGACATGCTGGACGGGATAGGTCTCGATGCCGTCGGTGACGAGGAAGGTGAGCTGCAGGTCGAAGTCGTTGAAGCGCACGCTCTCGGGGGCGACCAGGCCACCCAAGCGGATGCGTCGGCCATCGTACTGGCTCGGCGACTGAGCGTACTCGTTGGGCAGGATGAAGTACACGAGCGACGTCGTGAGCGCCTGGTTGATCATGTACCCGGCCACGACCAAGATGCCGATGCCCAGCAGGCCGTAGACCAGGCGCCGCCGAGCGCGGCCCAGTTGGCGAGTGATGGTGGCCCTCATCGCACACCACCGGGGGCGTCGCGGGTCAGCAGGCGCTGCGCATCGTGGTCGCGCAGCAACTGACGCCGGCGCCAGCCGAGGTAGGCGAGATAGCCGCCGTAGGCGAGCACGACCTCCCCCCAGGCGATGGCCACCCAGGTCCAGTGGCTCCAACCCTCAAACACGAACGACACCTCCCGCCGAGGGGGCCGCGCCGAGCTCGCGCTTGGCTCGTTCCGCCTCGAGTTGCGCCTCGATGTGTCCCAAGCGGGCGCGATCCACCATGAACCAGGCGTAGATCAGGCCCGCCACGACCGTGGTGAAGAGCAGCGTGAAGAGCATCTCGGGTGCCATGGTCACGCCGCTGCCGTCGAGCGCGATGGAGCGCGACGGGTGCAGCGTCCGGAACCACTCGGCCGCGAGGTAGTTGAAGGGCAGGCTGGCGGCCACCACGATGGCGACCACAGCGGAGACGCGCCCGCGCCGCACCGGGTCGTCGACCAGCGCGCGGACGATGAAGTACCCCACCAGCAGCGCCACCATCAGCGCGGTCAGCGTCAGCTTGGCGTCCCACGTCCAGAAGGTGTTGAGCGTGGGGCGTGAGTAGGTCATGCCGCCGATGATCGTGAGCGACGAGTAGAGCAGCGCCATCTCGCCCGAGGCGGCGGCCAGGACGTCGTCGCGGCGCTTGCCGCGCCACAGGAACAGCGCCCCGAAGAGCGCGGTGAACCCCACCGCCACGAAGCCGATCCAGGCCACGGAGACGTGGGCGTACATGATGCGGATCAGGTTCCCCTGGTTGACGTCCTGCGGGCTCCAGACGAGCCCCAGGTACGCCGCCGCCAGGAACAGCGGGACAAGCAGCGCACCCCAGATGCGCAGGTACGCCGGTCGCCGCAGCCGCTCGCTCGCGTCCATCATCGTGTGCTCCTCCTGCACGCGCTGCGGCGGCGCCGCGCGCTCCGGCCCGCCTCGTCTCGCGCGCTCGTTCCGGCTCACTCTTCCACCACGAAGTGGTAGATCGCCGTACAGAGCACAGCGTAGACGAGGTCGAACGCCACGAGCAATCGTAGCCAACCCTGGGCGAGTTCGAGGTCGCCCACACCGACCAGCGCGCCGCTGGCACGCACCGATGCCAGCAGAATGGGCACCACGATCGGGAACATCAGCACCGGCAGCAGCGACTCGCGCGCGCGCAGGTTGGCCGTGAGGCCCGCGTAGAACACCGCGATCAAGGCGAAGCCGAGCGTCCCCAGGGCCACGGTGGCCAACAGCCACGGCCAGGCGCCGGGGAAGCCGGCGCCGTAGAGGACGAAGGTGACCGGCAGCATCAGCAGGCTGAGCACCAGCATGAAGAGCCAGTTCGCCAGCAGCTTGCCCAGGTACACCGCGGCGCGCGGTACCGGCGTGGTGAGCAGGTGGTCGAAGGCGCCGTCCTCGAGATCGGCCTGGTAGGACTGCGCGGCGGAGATGACACCCGCGAACGCGATCGCGACCCACAGTGCGCCCGTCGCCGCGCCTCGCAGCAGCTGCTCGTCCTGCCCGATCGCGAACGCCAGCACCACCAGCGTGACGGCCGAGAAGAACAGCGTGGCGACCGTGGTCGCCTTGCTGCGCGTCTCGTGCAGCAGGTCCTTGCGCGCGATCCACAGCACCGCCAGGAGGTCGTTCACGGGGCCGCCTCCGGCTCCAGCCGCCGTAGCCGGCCGTCGTCGAGAAGGAGACTGGCGTCGCTGAGCGCTCGACTGCGCTGGCGTTCGTGGGTCGCCATGAGCACCGTCACGCCGCGCTCGCGGGCGCCCCGCACCAGCTCGTCGAGCAGGTCCTGACCGTCGTGGTCGAGCGCGGCGTGCGGTTCGTCGAGCAGCCAGAGGCGCGCGTCGGCGGCCAGCAGACGCGCCAAACCCAGGCGCTTGCGCATGCCGCTCGAGTACGTGCGCACCAGCGCGTCCTTCGCGTCGGTCAACCCCACGCGCTCGAGCAGCGCATCGGCGTTCCCGACCGCACGCTCGCGCAGCGCCGCGTCGAGGTGCAGGTGCTCGCGGGCGGTGAGGGTCGCGTAGGCACCGCCGAACACCGCCAGCGTGGCGATGCGCTTGCGGACCTCATGACCGTCGCGTACGACGTCGTGGCCGAAGACCAGGGCCTTTCCGTCGCTGGGGCGCAGGCGGGTGGCGAGGAGCCGCAGCAGCGTGGTCTTGCCGGCGCCGTTGACCCCGAAGAGCGCCACCACCTTGCCGGGGCTCAGTTCCAGGTCGAGGCCCTTCAGGACCGCCCGTCGGCCGTAGCCGCGAACCAGGGCCCGCAGCTCGATGGCGTGTTGGGCGCTCACGTCAGATCCGTTGGAAGAGCCACTCGGGCGTCAGCCGCAGGAGCCATTGGTTGAGCAGCGTGAAGGTCCCGGTGATCATCATGATGCCGACCACCACGAGCAGCACGCCGGCCGCGCGCTCCACCCAGGGGAGGTAGCGGCGCAGACCGCGCGAGACCCGCAGGAACGGATCGAGCGCCAGCGCCGCGAGCATGAACGGCACGGCCAGCCCGAGCGAGTACACGGCCAGCAGGCCGACGCCGGTGCTGAGGGTGCCGCTGGCGCCCGCGATCGTGAGGATGCCGCCCAGCACGGGCCCGATGCAGGGCGTCCAGGCGAAGGCGAAGGCGCTTCCCAAGGCCAGCGCGCCCCAGGGGGTCTGCGGGTTCGCGTCGGCGCCCACCGGCCGGCGGGTGTCGCGGTAGAGCAGCGGCAGCCGGATGACGCCCAGCATCACCAGGCCGAAGCCGATCACCAGGACGCCGCCCGCCACCATGAGCCACGAGCGGTGCTCGCGCAGCAGCGAGCCAAGCGCGCTGGCCGAGGCGCCCATGGCGATGAACACCAGGCTGAAACCGAGCACGAAGAGGAGCGCGTTGCGCACGAGCAGCGCGCGCCGCGCCGCCCCGGACCCACCGACGTAGGCCAGGTAGGTGGGCACCAGCGGGAGCACGCAGGGGGAGAGGAAGGAGAGCACGCCGGCCGCGAAGGCCACGCCCAGGGAGGGGGTCATCGCTGGCGTGCGGGCAGGTGGTGGGTGGTGGGGAGCGGCACGGTCAAGGTCAGACGATAGTACGACCTGGGCGTCGCCGTTAGGGGCACGGGTCCTACCGAGCGGCCCGTGCACGCTGGCCGTCACGTACGTTTCCTGGCGGTCTGCCCACCCACGCTGGCCGTCGCGCGCGGCGCTCGCCTCGGCCACCCGCCGGCATCGTGTAGCATCGTCCCCATCGCCGCGCTCGAGGTGGTGTCGGCCTGGTGTTGCCCGGCGCGCGAGAGAGCTATCGAGAACGGGAGAGAAGCATGCGAAGCTTGAGTCTGCTGGTCGTCACGTTGGCGTTGCTCGCCGGGAGCGCGCTGGCGCAAGGCGCCGCCGTCGAGCCGCTCTCGCCGCGCGAGACGGTGCGCGTTGCCTACGTCCCCATCACCAAGTTCGGCACGCTCTACGTGGCGGCCGAGCGCGGCCTCTTCGACGCCTACGGGCTCGACGTCCAGATCGACCGCGTGGCCTCGGGCACCGAGGCGATCGCCTTCCTGGAGCAGGGGCAGATCGACGTCGGCGGCATCGCCATCGTGGTGTCGCTGTGGAACGGCTGGGCCCAGGGGCTCGACCTGCGCGTGATCGCCCCGGGCGGCCTCGAACCGTTCGAGGGGAGCCCCACCAAGCTGATGCTGCGCAGCGAGCTGGTCGACGAGGTGACCAGCATCGACGAGCTCCGCGGCCGCACGGTGGCCGTTGCGGGGGGTCCCGGCTCGGGCGGCGAGTACCTGGCCGCCAAGGCGCTCGAGCGCGGCGGGCTCACCATCTTCGACGTGAACCTGATCAACGTCGGCAACCCCGACATGCCGCTCTCCTTCGAGGCCGGCGCCATCGACGCCGGCATCCTGGGCGCCCCCTTCGCCGACCAGGCCGAGGCCAGCGGGGTCGCCGTGCCCTTCGCCGAGGACCTCACGCCCGGCCTCATGACCGTGGCGTTCGTCGGCTCTGGCCGGTTCGTCGAGACCCGGCCGGAGGTCGCGCGCCGCTTCGCGCTGGCGCTGCTCGAGGCGTCGCGGCTGATGCAGGGCGACGAGCTCTTCACGCGCGAGAACCTCGACGCCTTCCTGTCATTCCTGCCTGGCACCACCGAGGAGGCGCTGCGCGCCGGCTCGCCGGTGGTGTTCGATCCCAACCAGGAGATCCCGGTCGACGGGCTGGCGGACGTCGAGCGCGTCCACCGAGAGAACGGTCGCACCGCGTACGAGACGCCCATCGACCTCGAGGACGTGGTCGAGCTGTCGTTCATGGCCTGGGCGCTCGAGCAGCTCGGACCGTACGGGGACTGAGCAGCTGTCTCGGCGCGTCAAGCGTTGATTGGTGGATCGGCCGTGGTTCCGAGCCGCGGCGCGTCCGCGCCCACGGCGCGCGGCGCGTCGCGGCGCCCCGGCCCGGGGTAGCATCGCCGCCGAGCATGGCCGCCAAGATCGTCTCCCGCGCCGCCGAGAAACGCTTCCAGACCC
>PXAU01000254.1 GCA_003567075.1 Trueperaceae bacterium | reverse complement strand
GCTTCGGCCAGCTTCGCCAGCTGGCTCGTCTTGCCGTCGGCGGGGTGGTAGTCGAGTTTGAAGTCGCCCGAGTGGACGATGCGGCCGATGGGCGTGTGGATCACCAGGCCGCTGTTGTCGGGGATGGAGTGGGTCATGCGGAACATGTCCACCGTGAAGTGCTGGCTGATCTTGATGCGCTCGTCGGCGCTCACCTCGCGCAGGTCGACGTCGTGATCGGAGAGCTTGAACTCGTCGAACTTGCCGCGCAGCAGCCCCAGCGTCAGCTTGGCGCCGTACATCGGCACCTTCGGCAGCAGCCGCAGCATGTACGGCAGTCCGCCGATGTGGTCCTCGTGGCCGTGCGTGAGGATCCAGCCCTTGATCATGTGGGCGTGCTCGACCACCCAGTCGATGCGCGGCACGATGATGTCGACGCCCAGCATGTCGGCGTCGGGGAACGCGAGCCCGCCGTCGACCAGGAGGATCTCGTCGTCGTACTTGAAGGCGAACATGTTCTTGCCGATCTCGCCCATGCCCCCCAACGGGACGATGATCAGCTTACGGTCGTCGGCGCCCCCCTGGGGCTGCCGCTGCTTCTGGTCGGCGCCCCCTGCGGGCTGCCGCTTTCTGGCTCTCGCCATAGGTCGTTCCTTTCCGGTCTCACGGATCCGTGACGGTCCGTGTACGCAAGATACGAGCGCGTCGTGATCATAGGGGTCATAGGGGTCGTGGGATGAGGGTCGTGGGATGAGGGTCGTGGCATAAGGGTCGTGCGATAGGGGTCGTGCGTGAGGGGTCGTGCGTGAGGGGTCGTCCGCTAGGGGCGTGCCATGCGAGGCCGGCCCGGTCGGAGCGGGATCGCCTCGACCGGGCCGGCCTCGCGTCGTCTCAGCGGTCGCCCCCGCGCGGACCACGAGGGCCGCGGTCGCGCGGCCCACGATCGCCGCGACCACCGCGGTCGCCGCGCGGGCCGCCGCGCCCGCCGCCACCGCCGGCCTGGCGGCGCGGCGGGATCACGCCCTCGAGCTCGGGTCGCACCAGGTCGATCTTGCCGCGGTCGTCGATGGCGTTCACCTTCACGCGTACCGTGTCGCCCTCGCGCAGCACGTCCTCGACCCGGTCGATGCGCTCCTCGGCCAGCTGCGAGATGTGCAGCAGCCCGTCGGTGCCGGGGAAGAGCGTCACGAAGGCGCCGAAATCGACCACCTTCGCGACCACGCCGTCGTACTCCTTGCCCACCTCCGCCGTGGCGGTGAGCTGCTCGATGCGGGTCTTGACTTCGGCGGCGGCGGCGGCGTCGTCCGAGTAGAGCCGGACGGTGCCGTCCTCGTTGACCTCGATCTTCACGCCCAGCGCCTCGAGCTCGCGGATCTGCTTGCCGCCGGGCCCGATGACGGTGCCGATCTTGTCGGAGGGGATCTTGACCGTGACGATGCGCGGGGCGCGCGGGCTCAACTCCGACCGGGACGCCGGGAGCACCTGGTTCATCGCGTCCAGCACGTGCATGCGACCGCGCTTCGCTTGCTCGAGCGCCTCGCGCATGATGGCCGCCGTGATGCCCGCGATCTTGATGTCCATCTGCAGCGCGGTGACGCCCTCGCGCGTGCCGGTCACCTTGAAGTCCATGTCGCCGAGCGCGTCCTCGTCACCGAGGATGTCGGAGAGCACCGCGTAACGCTCGCCCTCCTTGACCATGCCCATGGCGATGCCGGCCACCGAACGCTGCAATGGCACGCCCGCGTCCATGAGCGCCAGCGAGCCGGCGCACACCGTCGCCATCGACGACGAGCCGTTGGACTCGAGCGTCTCGCCCACCACCCGGATCACGTAGGGGAAGTCGTCCTGCGTGGGCAGCATCGGCAGCAGCGCGCGCCGCGCCAGGTTGCCGTGCCCGAGCTCGCGTCGCGAGACGCCGCGCAGGCGCTTGACCTCGCCGGTGGAGAAGGGCGGGAAGTTGTAGTGGAGCATGAACTCCTCGGACTTCTCCAAACCGAGGTCGTCGATCAGGCGGTTGTCGCGGCCGGTACCGAGCGTGGCGATGCCGAGCACCTGCGTCTCGCCGCGCGTGAACACGGCCGAGCCGTGTGCCATCGGCAGCACACCGGCCTCGATCCAGATGGGGCGGATCTCGTCGGGCGCGCGGCCGTCGATGCGCACGCGCTCCTCGACCACCATGCGGCGCATGCTCGCCTGCACCGCCTTACCGAAGGCGGCCTTCAGTACGTCGATGCGCTCGCTGGCGCCCTCGGCTTCCGGGTCGGCCACGCGCGCTTCGATCAGGTTGTCGCGCAGCGCCTTCACGGCGTCGTGGCGCTCGTGCTTGCCGGTGGTGCGGAGCACCTGCGCCAAGCCGCCGGCCTCGGCGGCGGCGCGTATCTCAGCCGCGTCGTCCTCGCTGACGTCGGCCACTGGGGTGAAGTCGCGCTTGGGCAGTCCCAGCTCGTCGCGCATGCGCTCGATGAGCGCGATCACCGGCGCCAGTTCGCGCTGCGCGAACTCGATGGCGCCCACCATCTGCTCCTCGCTCAGCTCGCTCGCGGCCGCCTCGACCATCAGCACCGCGTCCTTGGTGGCGGCCACGGTGAGTTCGAGCGCGCTCTCGCCCTGCTCGAGCTGCTCGAGCGTCGGGTTGAGCACGTACTCGCCGTCCACGAAGCCGACCTGGGCGCAGGCGGTGGGGCCACCCCAGGGCGCGTCGGAGATCGACAGCGCCGCCGAGGCACCGATCGCGGCGGCCATCGCCGGGTCGTTGCGCTGGTCGCTGGAGAGGACCGTGACGATCACCTGCAGCTCGCGTCGCAAGCCCTTGGGGAAGAGCGGGCGGATCTGCCGGTCGATCAGGCGCGCGTTCAGCGTCGCCTGATTGCCCGGTCGGCCCTCGCGGCGCAGGAACGAGCCGGGGATCTTCCCGACCGCGTAGTGGCGCTCCTCGTACTCTACCGTGAGGGGGAGGAAGCTCATGGGCGACTCGCGGTCGTCCATGTGGGCGGTGACGAGGACGACCGAGTCGCCGTAGCGCACCGTGACGCTTCCGTGCACCTGCTTGGCGTACTTGCCGGTCTCGATCACCAGCTCGCGGCCGCCCAGGGTGGTGGTGTACCTGTGTGCGTTCGGGATGTTCACGCTTCACTCCTCCTGCGTCGTCACGGCGCCCATCGCCATGCGATCTACGCGGCCGGTGCTGCTCATGCGCCCGCGCTGCCGACCTGACGGCGGCGCATGCGAATCGGGCGAGGACCCGGCCGGCCCTCGCCCAACAGGGCCCGTGTGGCCCTTCGATCCTGCTTCTCGGTCCGGCGCGCGATCACGTCACGTGTCGCGGCGCCGACCACCCGTGCCGAGGCGCTCAGCGCCGCAGCCCGAGTTCGGCGATCAAGGCCTTGTAGGCGTCGTAATCGGTCTTCTCGAGGTAGGCCAGCAGGCGCTTGCGCCTGCCCACCATCACCAGCAGGCCGCGGCGGCCGTGATGGTCCTTCTTGTGGTTCCGCAAGTGCCCCGAGAGCTCGTTGATGCGGGTCGTGAGCAACGCCACCTGCACCCGGGTGGAGCCGGTGTCCTGCGGGTCGAGGCCGAACCGTTGGATGACGTCCTGCTTGGTGTCCTTCGCCAAAGCCATGCTGCATGCCTTCCTGAGCGCCTCATGCGGGCGCGCGCGAGAGATGGTGGCGCCGTCCCGGATCCGAGGGCCAGAGCCCGCTTGCGTCGATACCGGACCAGCCGACCAACGGCCAATCGTAGCACAGCGACGCCTAAGCGTGCGTCTCGAACCAACCGATGATCGCCTCGAGGCGCTCGATGCGCCGATCCGGCCGCCCCGAGCGCGACAGGTCGTGCCCCTCGTCCGGGAAGCGCAGCAGGCGTGTCTCGGCCTGGCCGATGGTCTTGAGCGCGGTGAACCACTGCTCGGCCTGCTCGATCGGGCAGCGGTAGTCCCCCTCCGAGTGGATGACCAGGGTCGGCGTGCGCACGTTCGCGACGTACTTGAGCGGGCTCCGGTCCCACAGGCGCTTGGCGGCGTCCCAGGGCGTGCCTCCCTGCTCCTGCCCGCCGAACCAGGGGCCGATGTCGCTGGTGCCGAAGAACGACACCCAGTTGCAGATGCTGCGCTGCGTCACCGCAGAGCGGAATCGATCGCTGTGCGCGACCAGCCAGTTGGTCATGAAGCCGCCGTAGGAGCCGCCGGTCAGGTGCACCGGCGCGTCTGCCCGCGAGTGGGCCGCGAGCGCGTGATCGACGATCGCGAGCACGTCGTCGGCGTCGACGCTGCCGTAGGCGCCCTTGATGGCGCCGGCGAAGGCGGCGCCGAAGCTCGAGCCGCCGCGCGGGTTGCCGTAGACCACCGTGTAGCCCGCGGCCGCCAGGGCCTGAAACTCGTGCATGAAGGCTTCGCCGTAGTTCGTGTACGGGCCGCCGTGCACCTGAACGACGATGGCCTGGTCGCGGCGCGGTTTTTCGGGGCGCAAGCACCAGTAGGTGAGCGTCTGCCCGTCGGGTGTCTCGAAGGTACGGCGCTCGTGCCGAGGCACCGACCGCGTCGCCAGGAAGGCCGCGTTGGGGTCGACCAGGCGCCGCTCCTGGCCATCGCCGTCGCGCACGACGAGCACGCCCGGGCTGGTCGGTTGCTCGACCAGTGCCAGGCTGCGGCCGGCGGCCGCGTCGAAGGCGAGCACGACCTGGTCGCCAGCCTGCAGCACCTCCAGCCGGCCCTCGAGGTCGAGCCGCGCGAGATGGGCGCGGCCCTCGCGGTTGAGCGCGATCAGCAGCGACGCCTCGTCCAGCCAGCGGGGCCGGGTGGGGCCGTCGCCGACGCGGCAGTCGCCGCCCACGGTGGGGCTGGTCTCGAGGTCGCTCGTGAGCGCCTTCGCCGCGGCGCCGCGGCGCCGCGCCACCACGAAGGTCGTCAGCGGACGGCCGAGGGTGGTGAGGTCCTCGGGGGCGTGGAAGGCCACGCTGCGGCCGTCGGGGGAGGGGCTCGGGTTGGAGAGCAGGCCGGCGCGGCCGAGCAGGTCCTTGGGCTCGCCGGCGCCGCTGGCGCGCCGCGACCAGAGCCTCGATAGGCCCATATCGGCCTCGTCGCGATCCGCGGGCGCCAGGTACACCAGATGGTTGCCGTCGGGCGTGAGGCGCAACTCGCGCGGTGGTTGGTCGAAGCTGGCGCGGCGCTTGGCGCCGGCGCCCTTGGCGCCGCCGCCCTCGTCGCGGGCCACGCGCCACAGCGCCACCGTCCCGGTCGGCAACCAGCCGATACCGTCGTAGCGGTGGGCGCGCGCGTCCACCCAGCGGCCGCTGCCGTGTTCGCTCGAGGTGTCGCGCCAGTCCTCGCGGGTGGTCACCAGCAGCCGCTCGGCGTCCACTTCCCACACGAACTCGAGCACACCGGCGGCGAAGCTGGTGCAGGCCCAGGCTTCGCCGCCGTCGGCGGCGATCACGTGCAGCTGCTCGGGCGAGCGGCCTGCTGGGGCGCTCCCGCGCGGCGTTGCCAAGAACGCGACGAAGCGGCCGCAGGGCGACCAGGCCGGCGCGCGCACCGACTCGCCCATTGTCAGCGGTCGCGTGGCGCCGGTGGCCAGGTCGATCAGGTGCAGGCGGCGCCGGTAGCGCGGGGCGGCGTCGCCCTCGCCCTCGAGCACCTGCGAGTGGACGTACACGGCGCGCTCGCCGTCGGGGGCGATGGTGGGGCTGCCCAGGGCAACGAGTCGGCTGAGATGACGGGGTCGGAGGCGGCCGGCCATGGGAACTCCTACGGGCGCGCGTGGGGTGGGGCCGGGACGCGCGCGCCGTCGCGGCCCAGGCCGATCTCGTGGAGCAGCACCGCCGCGGCGGCGGCGGCGTTGAGCGAGGCGATGTGACCGCGCAGCGGCACCCGCACGACCTCGTCGCAGGTCTCGCGCACCAGCCGGCGCATGCCGCGCCCCTCGGCGCCGATCACCAGCGTCACGTCGCGGTCCCAGTCGATCTCGTGCGCCAAGCGCTCACCGTCGCCGGCGCTGCCGAACACCCACACGCCGCGCTCCTTGAGCGCGCTCAAGTATCGCGGCAGGTTCGGCACCTGCACGAGCGGCAGGTGCGTGGCGGCGCCTGCCGCCGCCTTCGCCACGGTGGCCGAGAGCGGCGGGCTGCGCCTGGCCTCGGTCACGACGCCGTGGGCGCCGAGCGCCTCGGCCGAGCGCACGATGGCGCCGTAGTTGCGCGGGTCGGTCAGCTGGTCGAGGGCGACCAGCAGGAGCCGCTCGCCGCGCGCCTCGGCCAGCTCGAAGGGCGCCTCCGGCTCGGCGTAGGCGAGCTCGACGAGTTCCGCTGCCACGCCCTGATGGGCGGTGGTCTTGAGGCTGCGGTCGAGCTCGATGCGGGGCACGAGCTCGAGCGGCACGCCCGCCGCGCGGGCCTCGCGCTCGAGCGCGGCCAGCGTGGCCGGGCGAACGCCGCGCGCGACGAACAGGCGCACGACGCCACCAGTGGCGAGCGCTTCGTGCACCGCGTGGCGGCCGTAGATCAGCATGCGCGAGTGTACCGCCAGCTCGTGCGGTGCAGGCGCCGGTGTGCGCCGCCGACGCCGCGGCGAACGCCTGCGCACGGCTGTGGCGTGCCGTGCGTGGTCGTGTCAGGCTGCGGCGCGAGCCAGGCGCGCGCGCGCGGCGGCCTCGTCCCGCCGCAGCTGCGCCAGCAGCGCGTCCAGGCCGTCGAAGCGCTGCTGGCCGCGCAGGCGCGCCAGCACGTGCACGCTCAATGCGCGCCCGTACAGGTCGCCGTTCCAGTCGAAGAGGTGCACCTCGAGGCTGGTGGCGGGGTCGTCGAAGGAGGGGCGCGGCCCCAGGTTGGCCATGCCGCCCCGGCGCGAACCGTCGGGCAGGTCGGCCTCCACCACGAAGACGCCGGTGGTGAGCGCCTTGCGCGGGTCGAGCGCGACGTTGGCGGTGGGCACGCCGATGGTGCGGCCGCGGCGGTTGCCGACCACCACCTCGCCGATGACCCGGTACGGCGCTCCCAGCAACCAGGCGGCACGCTCCACGTCACCCGTCTCGAGCGCGTCGCGGATCACCGACGACTTCACCACCTCGTCACCGACGGCGACGAGCGGCAGCACCTCGAGCCGGGCACCGCAGTGGACGAGGTCCTGGGCGCTACCGCCGCGGCGGCTACCGAAGCGGAAGTCCTCGCCCACCACCACGGCGCTGGGCTGCAGGCCAGCGAGCGCAGCGACGAACGCGTGCGCCGGGGTGGCCGCGAAGCGGGCGTCGAAGGGCAGGATGGCGATCTCGTTCGGCGCCAGCCCCGACGCGACACCCGCCTCGTGCAGTAGCACGTGCTTCTCGACCTCGCTCGAGAGGAACGGGTGGCCCGTGAGCAGCGTCTTGGGGGGTGGGAAGAAGGCCAGCGGGAACCAGGGCCGCTGGAGCTCGCGCGCCACCTCGGCGGCGCGTTGCAAGAGTGCCCGGTGGCCGCGATGGACCCCGTCGAAGGTACCGAGCGCCACCACCGGCCCGACCGAGGTCACGTCGGCCAGGTCGCGGCGCAGCGGCGCTGGGTCGCTCACGACACGTCCGGGCTGGCGCGGCTCGGCGCCTCGTCGCCGCCGTCGAGCGCGAGCTGCAGACCGATCACGGTGACGCCGGAGGTCGCGATCGCGCCGTCGGCGATCGCCTGGTACGTGGCGGCCGGTTCGCGCCACTCCAGCTCGAGCTCCTCCTCGGGGTCGCCGGCGGCGACGACCGGGCGCAGGTCGTGCGCCTCGAACAGGTACACCAGCTCGTCGCAGAAACCGGGCGAGGCGTAGAAGCGGGTGCGCAGGCGCAACTCGCCCTCGAGGCCCACCTCCTCGGCCAGCTCACGCGCCGCGGCCTGTACCGGGGTCTCGCCCGGGTCGATCAAGCCAGCTGGCAGCTCCCAGGTGCGCGTGCCGATGGCCGGGCGCCGTTGCCACACGCCCAGCACGCACCCCTGCGGGTCGCGCGCCAGGATCGCGACGGCGTCGTCGTGGCGCACGATCTCCCAGCGACCGTCCTCGAGTTCGAGCCGGACGATGCGGCCCTGGTAGAGGCTCTCCCGCACGCGTGGGCGGTCAGTTGTCCGCGTCGGGGTTGTAGCGGAGGAACGCTGGGATGTCGTAGTTCGTGGGGTCGTAGTTGCGCGTGCCGGCGGCCATCCGCTGCTGGGTCGGACGCAGCACGCGCGTCGCCTGGGGCTGATCGAAGCCGGCCGCGATCACCGTCACCCGCACCTCGTCGGCCGCGTCCTCGTCGTACGTGACGCCGAAGAGCACGTTCGGGTCGTCGGTCTCGGTGGCTTCGGCGATCTTCTCGACGATCTCGTGGGCGTCGAACAGCGTCAGCTCCTCGCTGCCGGTGATGTTGATCAGCAGCTGCTGCGCGCCCTCCACGCCGCGCGCCAGCAGCGGCGACTGGGTGGCGCTGGTGGCCGCTTCGTCGGCCAGCTTCTCGCCGCGTCCCGCGCCGATGCCCATGAGCACGGTGCCGGCGCCGGAGAGCAGCGTCTTGACGTCGGCGAAGTCGACGTTGATGAGACCCGGCACGTTGATCACGTCGCTGATGCCGCGCACGCCGTGGTAGAGCACCCGGTCGGCCACGCGGAAGGCGTCGGCCAGGCGCACCTTGCGGTCGAGCGCGGCCAGCAGGCGCTGATTCTCGACGACGATGAGCGCGTCGACCTTGTCCTCGAGCCGGCGCAGCCCCTCGTCGGACTGGCGCATGCGCTTGGGGCCCTCGAAGTTGAAGGGGCTGGTGACGACGGCGACGGTCAGGGCGCCCATCTCACGGGCCCCCTCGGCCACGATGGGGGAGGCGCCGGTGCCGGTGCCGCCGCCCATGCCGGCCGTGATGAACACCAGGTCGGAGCCGCGCAGGCCCTCGGCGATGCGATCGCGGTCCTCGATGGCGGCCTGCTCACCGACCTCGGGGTTCGCGCCGGCGCCCAGGCCCTTGGTGAGGTGGTCGCCCATCTGGATGCGGATGTCGGCCAGGCTGGTCGACAGCACCTGGGCGTCGGTGTTGGCGGCGACGAACTCGACCCCGCGCAGACCGGTCTCGATCATGCGGTTGACTGCGTTGTTGCCGCCTCCTCCGAGGCCGATCACCCGTATGACCGCGTTATCGCTCTTGCTCATCACACCACTCCCTCGGGTACTCCTGCGCGGGTCTCGTCACGCATCTTAGAAAAAGTCCTTCAGTAGGTTGCGGATGTTGCCGAAGAACCCAGCCGGCTTGGCGGCCGTGCCGCGCTCACCTCGGCCGCGCGCGGGGTTGGGCTCGGCCGGGGTGTGCAGGACGCCGTAGCGCACGAGCCCCACGGCGGTGGCATGGGCCGGGCTGGCGACGACGTCGACGAGCCCCGACACGCCCTCGGGCTTGCCCACGCGGACCGGCAAACGGAAGCGTTCGGTCGCGACCTGGTCGAGTCCCTGCATGAGCGAGGCGCCGCCGGTGATGACGACGTTGCCCGCCAGCAGCTCGAGCGCCCCCATGCGCTGCTCGATGTCGCGCCGCACCAGGTCGAGGATCTCGACCACCCTGGGCTTGATCACCTGGGCCAGCTCGAAGGTCGAGATCGAGGCCGTGTAGGAGGGGTT
>PXAU01000207.1 GCA_003567075.1 Trueperaceae bacterium | reverse complement strand
GCGCCCGTGGCGAGCACGGTCACGTCGTACCCTGGCCCAGCCGAGGCAAGGAGCGGCGCGGAGGCGCCTTCGCTCAGGCCCACGTGGAGCGGGCCGAAGCCCGCGACGAGGGATACGACGAGCATTCCGATGAGCACTCGCATGCTGCCCTCCTCTGGCACTGTTCGCAGCGCCGATGCGCCGCGCTAGCGCGGCTCGATCCGATAGATCGCGTTGTCGACGTCGCTGGTGACGTAGATCGTGCCGTCGGCACCGACCGCCACGCCGCTGAAGAACCAGGAGGGCGGAAACACCTGCGATCCCGGCGTGCCGAGCGCCAGGCCCTCGGCGATCACGTGCACTTCGCCGCTCGCCAGGTCGATGCGCGACAGCCGCCCGGCGCCCTCCTCGACAACCAGGAGTCCGCCCTGGTGATCGAGCGCCACACCCTCTGGGTTCGGCAACTCGAACGCGATCGGTAGGCGCTCGAGCACGTTCCGAGCGTCGAAGGTCAGCTGCCACACGATCCCGGTGGCCCAATCGGAGACCCACAGCCGCTCGCCGTCAGTCGCGAGGCCGCTCGGCAGGAAGACCTGCTGCTGATCGACGGGCAGGATCATCTCCCCCGTGGCGGCCCAGACGACGCCGCCCAGCAACAGATCGATCGCGACCAGGTCGTCCTGGAAGGCGATGACGTTGCCGGTGAAGGGAAGAACGTGCTGCTCGACCACCGTCTCGGTTCGGGGGTCCCAGATCTGCACCACGCCCTTGTAGGGCGACGCGAGCACCAGGTGGTCACCGTGACGCGCGACGGTGTGCGGGTACGCCAGGCCGGGCTTCAGTTCGGCGGTCGGGACCGTGCGGACGTGGCGTCCGCTGGCGGCGTCGAACGTCCGGAGCGAGTAGCTGTCGGCGACGTAGAGCATCTCGCTGCCGTCGGGCCCCTCCACGACTACGATGCCCTGCGGCGCGATCAGGCCGCCCGGGCGGACGACGTGCCACGTGCCGTCCGGCGCGATGCGGTAGATCGCCCCCTCGACGTAGTTCGTGACGAACAGATCACCGGCAGGGTCGAACGCCAGGCAGTGGATGATCGGCGGGAGGTCGGCGACGAGCACGCTGCGCTCGCCGCTGACGATGTCGACGATGAAGACGGTGCCAGGCTGGTCCACGACGTGCAGGCGACCGTGCGCGTCGAACGTGGCGGAGACCGGCATGTGGAAGTCGTCCCCCAGCACCCGGATGTCGCAGTCGCTCCAGGGGTCCGAGGTGGCCTCGCAGGAGTCCACATCGATGCCGATCAGCATGCCGGCGGCGTGCAGCGGGCCGTACAGGCGTCCATCCGGGCCAAAGTCGAAGACGTTCATGAAGCCGAGCGGGTACGGGTTCTCCTCGCTCGCGACCACGATCGGCCGCGGTGCGCCGAGCAGCATCGGATCGAGCTCGACGAGTCCGTCCCCTTGGTAGTTGATGCTCGCGAACAGGCGGCCGTCGGGCGAGAAGGTGAGCGCGTTGACGCCGGGTGCCACGAACTGCTTTGTCACCTCGCCGTCCACTCCGCGCCGACCGACGTCGCCGCTCAGGATGTCCGACCAGTAGAGCGAGCCGTCGGCCGCGACGGCGATGGCGTTGGGCGAGTCGAGGCCGGTCCCGGGACCGCGGCGCTCGAGGATCTGACCGTCGCTGGGATCGATCAGCCAGATCGCACGCCCTATCGAGCTGCTCACGTACAAGGTGCCGTCCGGCCCGAACGCGATACCGTTGGCGCTCTGAAGCGCTGAACCCGTGACGAGCACGTGCACCTCGGCCTCGGCCAAGGCGATCGCGCCCAGCAGCAGTGCGAGTGCGATGACGAGCGTTCGCATGGTCCTCTCCCGTTCCTTCGTTCCTGGTGGATGGGTTTCGCGTCGCTTCACAGAGGCCTCACGGCCGCAGCGCTAGGGCCGCAGCCGGTAGTAGGCTCCCACCGCGTGCGTGCCCGCGATCGGCGGGTTGCCGTCGCAGGCCGCCGCGAAGCCCTCGAGCCGAGCGGGCGGCAGCGGGGTGAGGTCGGAGACGACGTACATCCCCTCCAGGTCGGGGCCGTTGCCGTGGAGCACGGCCTGGCCACGCAGCCCGTCGTCGTCGATCAGGATGGTGAAGACGCCGCTCCAGAAGCCGTCGAGCGCGTCGGGGCGGATCTCGAGGGTACCGGCGTACACCATGTGTCCGCTGACCGTGTCGATGTCGGCGCTGGACACGATCGTCCCCGTCCCCGCGTGGGCGATGCTGTCGGAGATCACCACGCTCGCCAGCCTGCGGTTGCGGATGTGCATGATCCCGTCATGCATCCAGCTCTCGTCCTCGAGGATGGCGCAGACGATCTGGTACGCCTCGTGGGGTCCCGCCATCACGCTGCTCTCGATCGGGTCGACGGCCTGCAGCGGCGCCGCGCTGTGGACGGTCACGAAGAGCGCCAGCGCCAGACCCATGATCGCGCGCTTCCTGTTCATGCACGTACCTCCTTGGCTTCGCCGGCGAGCGGCTCGCCGGCGAGGAACTCGACGCCGTGTCTCAAGGCTCGTCGGGTAGGTCCAGGCTCCACCCCCGTTCCGGCGGACGTGCGCCGCGCGGCCCGGGCAGCGCCGCCCTGGGACCGGCGCGCCGCCTCCACACGAGCCAGGCCCCGACCGCGCCACCGAGCAGCAGACCGATCTGCTCATGCGGTTCCGTCGCGAGCACCCAAGCGCCGGCGAGCGCCAGCACGAGCGGTAGTGGCAGCACGAGCGCCAAGGCCGGTGGCCGCGCCACCAGCACCACGCCGATCGTGTAGACGACCAGCCAAGGCGGCGTCAGCCCGCTGATCGCAACGTCGACGCCAACACGCCGCAACGCCCACGCCACGAGCGCATTTCCGAACAGCGCGTAGCCGGCGAACGCGATGCCGACCCACGTCACGGGGCTGGCCCGCCCACCGAACACGGCGCTCGATCTCGGCACGAGCGCAGCGAACAGCAGTCCCTGCGCCACGAGCACCGCCGCGGCGAGGGCGCCGAGGAGGTGGTCGTGGCGCGCGGCGGTGACGGCGGTCAGCGAACCCATGCCCAGCCACAGCAGCGCCAGCAGCACCGCCACGTAGGCGCCAGCGCGCACGCCTCCCCACAGGATGAGGGCGACGCCCGCCAACGCGAGCACGTCGCCGGCGAGCTGCCACGGCCAGGCGAGGTACGCCTGGAACGCCAGCGCCTCGAGAGCAACGAGTTCGCTCGTCACCATGGGCCACGTCTCCCGTACATCCACTCTCGGCGCTCGACGCGTCCGTTGCGTGGAGAGAACGTGGAGCGCTCGTCGTGGCAGCGATTGGTGCGAACAGGTCCGTCTCGCTGCCGCCATACCGTCTGCGGGTCGACGCCGCGTTGCGGGTCGACACTGCGTTGCGGGTCGACGCAGCGTTTCGGGTAGACGCCGCGTCATGGCGCTGTATCATGCGAACAATCGACGTCACCGTGGAACGCCGTCGCGGGCGAAGCAGCGCTTCGTGGGGAAGGCGGCGCGCGGACCGACCGGAGCCGGTCGGTCGACGCCGGGCGATTGGGGTAGTGCATGGCGCGCTGGTCGCTGCGGCTGCTCGGCCCCTTCCTCAGCGAGGCCGGTGGCGAACCGCTCGCGGGCTTCCGCTCGGACAAGGTGCGGGCGCTGCTCGCCTACCTCGCCGTGCACGTCGATCGACCCTGGTCGCGCGCCACGCTGGCCGACCTGCTCTGGCCCGAACTGCCCGAGCGCACCGCCCGCAGCAACCTGCGCAACGCGCTCTCGAACCTGCGCTCGGTGCTCACCGATCACGAGGCCGTGCCGCCCTTCGTGCACGTCACGCCCGACACGGTGCGCGCCGACGCGACCGCCGCGCGCTGGGTCGACGTCGACGCCTTCCTGGGGCTGCTGCCGGAGGCCGGGATGCATCCGGACGGGGCGGCCGAACCAGCCACCGTCGCCCGCTTGGAGCGGGCCCTGGCGCTGTACCGAGGCGAGTTCCTCGAGGGCTTCGACCTCGACAGCGCACCCTTCGAGTCCTGGCAGGCGGCGACGCGCGAGCGCCTCCAGCGCGAGGCGTCGCGAGCCGCCCGGGCGCTGGCCCATGCGCATCTGCAGGTAGGAGACGTGGCGGCGGCCGCAAGCGCCACCCGACGCTGGCTCGAGCTCGATCCCTGGGACGAGGCGGCGCACCGGCACATGATGCGCGCGCTCGTGCTGCAGGGCCGCCGTGCGGCGGCGCTGGCGCAGTACAAGGCCTGCCGCCGGGCGCTGGCGGACGAGCTGGGCGCCGAGCCCGCGAGCGAAACCGTGCGGCAGTACGAAGCCATCCGCGACGGCCATCCCGTGCCGCTCGAGGATGCGCACGGGATGCTGGGCGACTCGGGCGTGGCGCTCTCCTGGCCCGGCCTGCATCCGCAGGCGCCGAGCGCGGAGGAAGGCCCGCCGTTCGTTGGGCGCGAGAGCGAACTGGCCGCCTTGGAGGCCGGGCTCGAAGGCGCGCTCGCAGGCCGGAGCGGTGTGCTGCTCGTCACCGGCGATGCGGGATCGGGCAAGACGGCCTTGCTGGCGGAGTTCGTACGGCGCGCGCTGGCGCGCCACCCGCCACTGCTGATCGCCTGGGGGCAGTGCAGCGCCTTCAGCGGCCGCGGTGACCCGTTCGAACCGTTCGTGTCCATCGCACGGATGCTGACGGGTGAGGTCGGTGGACCGCCCGCAACGCGCGCGAGCGGCGTCGAGATGGCCAGGCGGCTCTGGCAGCGGCTCCCCGAGAGCATCGATGCCCTGCTCGAGCACGGACCCGACCTGGTCGATCGCCTCGTCTCGGGGCGCACGCTGCTGTACTTCGCGCGCCGGCACGGCGGCGTCGGCTCGATGGCCCTGCAGCGGCTCGAACGGCTCTCGGAGGGGCGCTCGGGCATCTCGGAGCGCCCCACCCAGCGGCTGCAGACCACGCTCTTCGAGCAGTTGACCGCGAGCTACCGCGCGCTCGCCCTGCGACGACCGCTGGTGCTCGTCATCGACGACATGCAGTGGATCGACGCGGGCTCGGTGGACTTGTTCTTCCACCTGGCGCGCAACCTCGGCGACAGTCGCGTCCTGCTGCTCGGCGCGTACCGCGCCGAGGAGGCGGCGCTGCGTCACGACCGTGGTGCGCAGTCACTGCTCGAGGTCGTGGGCGAGTTGAGGGCCGCCCACGGCGAGGTCTGCATCGATCTGACGCACGCCGCCGGACCGTCGTTCGTCGGCGGCCTGCTCGACTCCGAACCCAATCGCTTAGGGCCGGCGTTCCGCCAACGGCTGTTCGAGCGGACCTCCGGTAACCCGCTGTTCACGATCGAGCTCTTACGCGGCATGCAACTCCGCGGCGACCTCCGGCGCGACCGAGCGGGACGCTGGAGTGAAGGGCCGACCTTGCACTGGGAGGCACTGCCTGCGCGCGTCGAGGCCGTCATCGCGCAACGCATCGGCCATCTCTCGCCCGCATGCCAGAACCTGCTGGCCGCCGCCAGCGTCGAGGGCGAGACCTTCACGGCCGAGGTCGCAGCGGCCGTCAGCGGATGCACGGTGGAGCAGGCCTTCGAGCTCCTGAGCCGCGAGGCGGGCCGCCAGCACCGCGTGGTGAGCGCCCAGGGCGTTCGCGCCGTCGAGGGTCGCGGTCTGTCGCTGTACCGCTTCCGTCACGGCCTCTTCCAGACCTACCTCTACCACCAGCTCGACGTGGTGGAGCAAGCCCACCTCCACGGGCAGGTCGGTCACGAGCTGGAGCGGCTGTATCGGCCCAGCGCCGAGCAGCATCCTGCGATGGCCCACGTCGTGGCGCGCCACTTCGCCGCGGCCGGGTTAGCACGCGAAGCCGTCGGCGCATACGTCACGGCAGCGCGTCACGCGCTGCGTCTGTCGGCCAACGCCGAGGCCGTCGCGCACCTGCGGAGCGCGCTCGACCAGCTCCACATCCTGCCCCCATCGACGGCACGGGACCAACAGGAACTCGAACTCCAGCTGGCCTTGGGGCCGCCGCTGACGGCCTCGAAGGGCTGGGCCCCACCTGAGCTGGCGGCGACCTACGCCCGCGCCGAGGAACTCTGCGCCGGCATCGAGGACGGCGCGCGCTTGATCCCCGCGCTGTGGTTGCTCTCGGTCTTCCGGATCGGCCGTTCGGAACACACCGAGGTGTGCCGGTTGTGGGAGCGGATGGTCCGCTTGGCGCATCAGGCCGGTGACCCGAGCCTGGTCAGCCTGGCGAGCCTGAACGTCAGCCTCTTCTATCAGGGGCGCCTGGCCGAGGCCCGGCGCCTGTTCGAGCAGGCCGCGGCCCTGGTCGACGAGGAGCGGCAGGCGCAGCTCGCCCAACGCTTCGGGATGGCGCCGGCGATCGTGGCGCTGGCCTACCTGCCGGAGTGCCTGTGGCTGCTGGGGATGCCTCGCGAGGCCGAGCAGCGCGGCGCCGAAGCGCGCACGCTGGCCGACGCGCTCGGCCACCCGATGACGAGCTGCTACGTTCGCGGTCGCGCCACCTGGCTCGCCGCCTTGCGCGGTGACCCCGAGGCCACCCGCGCGTGCGCGGCCGACCTGCACCACGTCGCCGCCGCGCACGGCCACGAGAACTTCGTGTTGGCAGCAGCGTTCTTCGAACGCTATGCCTCGATGGCGTCAACGCGCTCGCCGACCGATCTCGACCGCATGCATCAGTCGATGGAGCGCTACCGCCGCAGCGGCACCGTGCTCAACCGTTCGGCCTTCCTGACGTACATGGCACGCGCCTGCCTCGAGGCCGGCGCGCTCGAGCGCGCGCTCGCGGCGGTCGACGCGTCGCTTGCCCTGGCACTGCGCACAGGCGAGCTGTGGTTCCAGGCCGAGGCGTGGCGCACCAAGGGTGACGCGTTGCTCGGGCACGCACGTGCGGAGGCATGCTCGACCGCGTACCGGCAGCGCCTCGAGCGGGCGGCTCGCGCCTGCTTCGCCACGGCCCAATGGACGGCCCGCCGCCAGGGCGCGGCGGCGCTCGAGCTGCAGGCGGCGGCGGCGTTGTCAGCGCTCTGACGACGCGTACGGCGCCCCGTCGCCTGGCTCCGGTTCAGCCGGCCTTGCGCAGCGCCGCGATGGCGATCACACCGGGTCCGGCGTGCGACGCGAGCGCAGGGCCGGCCTCGATGGCGCCGATCGCGGAACGGGGCAGGCCGAACTGCAGCGCGAGACGCTCGGCGAGCCCGTCTGCCTCTTCGGGGCGGCGGGTGTGCCCCACGCCCAACGCTTCGACCGCGCCGAGCTTCGCTACCTCGTCGATGAGGCGTTGCACGCCCTTGGCCCGCGAGCGCACCGCGCCCATCACCTGCAGTTCGCCCTCCGCGAGCCGCAACAGCACCTTCACGCGCAGCGCCCGCACGACGCGCTTGACCATGGGCAGCACGCGAGCGGCCCGCCCGCCGCGGCGCAGGAAGTCGACCGTGTCGAGCAGGATGAACAGGTGGCAGCGCTCACGTACGCTCTCCAGGCCTCGCACGACGGCTTCGAGGCTGAGCCCCTCGCGTACGCCCTGCGCAGCGTGCAGCACGTGCATCGCTTGCCCCAGCGAGAGCGAGCGGGTGTCGAACACGGTGACCTTGCCGGCGAACCGCTCGGCCGCGACGCGAGCCGCGTTGAAGGTGCCGCTCAAGCGTCCCGAGATGAGCGGGCACAGCACCTGCTTGCCAGCGGCCACCAAGGGGGCGAAGGTCTCCTCGAACATCCCCGGCGACGGTTGCGACGTCTCCGGGTAGGGCGGTCCCGCCGCCACGCGATCCCAGAAGGCCTCGGGGGCGAGCGTGCCGTCGTCGAGGACGACGTCGTCGCCGAAACGCACGATGAGCGGCACGATGGTGACCTCGTGCTCGCGCTGGTCGTCGGCCGTGAGGTCGCAGCCGCGGTCCGTGACGATCGCGATGCCCTTCATCACCCAACGATACACGCTGCCGAGCTCGTGCCGTGAGGCACGCACCAGCTCGGCACCATGCCGGCGAGCGCGAACGTGATCAGCCGGCGACCGGATAACGCTGCAGACCCGGCACGGCGTCGAAGTGCCGGTCGACCGCCAACAGCGGCACCTGATGCCGAAGCGCCAGCGTGGCGATGAGCGCGTCCATGCTCGGGATGCTGAAGCCCCCTTCGCGCAGGTCGCGCAACAGGTCGCCGGCCGACGTGAAGTCGAGTTCGTCCGTCGGGAGGAGCTGGAGACCGTACCAGACGCGCACGACCTCACCTACATCGTGACGGCGGAGCCCGTGCCGGAGCTCGAGCTCGACGGGTCCACAGCGGAGGGCAGCGTCGTTGAGCACCAAGCTGCGCACCGCCTCCCGAACGGGATCGACGCCGCGGAAGAAGTCGACCCAGGCGCTGGTATCGATGAGCACGCGCTCAGCCACCGTGATCACGGGGGGCTCGGCGGCCGGCGGCGCAACGCACGCGCCTCGGC
Organism: Trueperaceae bacterium; assembly: GCA_003567075.1. Classification (GTDB taxonomy): domain Bacteria; phylum Deinococcota; class Deinococci; order Deinococcales; family Trueperaceae; genus CSSed10-48. The sequence goes on along the minus strand of PXAU01000207.1, from coordinate 1,159 downwards.
CTGGTCGGCCGCCTCGATCGCCTCGTTGTCGAGGATGTCGACACCACCGGCGAGACCGGCCAGGCGCTCGCGCTTGCGTTGGCGGACGTACGCCTCGATCGCCTGGTTGACCGCCACCGTCCGGTTGCGGGTACCGGCAACGATCAAGAGTTCCTCGAGCCGCTCGTCCGGGATGGTGATGGTGGCACGCATCATCGACACCTTCCTGTTGAGTCTTAGCTCAGCATCACATGCTAGATGATGAGTGTTGCATCATCCACCAGAGCCTCCGGCGCTCGCGTCGATCCGAGACCTCTGGCCAGACCGACGACGTGGCGGCCCGGGTTCGGTCGGACGACGCACTCAGGCAGTCTTCGACGGCCAACCGCAGTCGACGCCGTACGTTCACCGGCCAATGGCGTTGTCGTGCGCACGATTCTGCGGTAGCCTCGGAGGGTAGACGCCATCGACCTGGCGATCCTGGCCGCGCTGCAGGCCAACGGTCGCATCACCAACGCCGATCTGGCCCGCCAGGTCGGGCTGGCCCCGTCGAGCACGCTGGAGCGCGTGCGACGCTTGGAGGCACGGGGCGTCATCCGCGCCTACCGCGCCGTGGTCGATCCCGATGCCGTGGGGTTCGGGGTGCTGGCGGTGGTCATGATCAACCTAGCCGGGCATCAGGCCGAGGCGATCGAACGCTTCGAGCGCCAGGTGCGCGCGCTCGACGAGGTCGTGGCGTGCCTGCACGTGACCGGTCGCTACGACTACCTGCTCCAGGTGGTCGCGCGCGACATGCAGCACCTGCGCGACCTCATCACCCGCGACCTGGCCGCCATCGGCGGCGTCCAGAAGCAGGAGACGTTCCTGGTGCTCGCCACCGCCAAGGGCGACGAGGGATACCCGCTTGCCCGCACCACACCGCCGACGACCGCCGGACGCCGTGCAGCGACACCGAACACCACCCGACGCCGTGCAGCGACGCGACCCAAGGCGCCCGACACCCCCGATCCCAATGCCGAGGAGGCCTGAACCATGCCCGACGCCACCCCATCGACAGGTGTAGGACGCTACCTCGCCGCCGCCGCCGAGGCCGCCGAGCGACGCGCGGCCGACCTGGCCAGCATCCGCCGCTGCCGCTTCGACACCATCGCCGTGCACGGGCTCTACACCATGCAAGAAG
>PXAU01000048.1 GCA_003567075.1 Trueperaceae bacterium | reverse complement strand
TCACGATGGTGTTCCTGGTGCCGAACCTGAACCGGGTGCCCGACTACGTGCGCCGGGGCGAGCTCGACTTCCTGCTGCTCAAGCCGCTCTCGGCGCGCTTCATCGTCTCGACCCGCTACGCTAGCGTGTGGTGGACGCCGCAGTTGGCCTTGGGCCTGGCGGTGATCGGCTACGGCATGGCGCGGCAAGGGACCTTGCAGCCCGCTGCGGTGGCGCTGGGCGCGGTGATGCTGATCGCGGCCGTCGCGACGCTGTACGCGGTCTGGTTCGCGCTCACCACCACCGCCTTCTGGTTCGTGAAGGTCGACAACGTGAGCGAGCTGTTCACGGCGTTCTTCGCGGCGGGCCGCTTCCCCGTGAGCGCCTACCCGGGCTGGGCGCGGGCGCTGCTCACCTTCGTGGTGCCGGTGGCGTTCTTGACCACGGTCCCGGCGGAGGCGCTCTCCGGACGGCTCAGCTGGCCCTGGGCGCTGGCCGCCCTGGGGGTGGCCGCGGCCCTGTTGGTGGTGTCGCAGCTGCTGTGGCGCGCGGCGCTGGCGAACTACACCTCGGCCTCGAGCTGAGGTTGGGCGCGCTCGGCCTCAGGCTCGTAGCCCAGCGACGGCGCCAACCAGCGCTCGGCGGCGCGCAGCTCGAGGCCCGCGCGCGCGGCGAAGTCGGCCACCTGATCGGGGAGCAGCTTGCCGATGGCGAAGTAGCGCGCCTCCGGGTGCGCGAAGTAGAACCCCGACACCGAGGCCGGTGGGGTCATGGCCAGCGTCTCGGTGAGGCCGATCCCGGTAGTGGCGGGGGCGTCGAGCAGTTCGAAGAGGCGCGGCTTGAGGGTGTGGTCGGGGCAGGCGGGGTAGCCGGGGGCGGGACGGATGCCGCGGTAGCGCTCGCGCAGGAGGTCGTCGAGAGCGAGCCGCTCGTCGGCGGCGTAGCCCCAGTGGCGCGTCCGCACCAGCTCGTGCAGGCGCTCGGCCAGCGCTTCGGCCAGGCGGTCTGCCAGCACCTTGGTGAGAATCGCGTGGTAGTCGTCGTGCGCACGCTCGAAGGCGGCGGCCCGGGGCTCGGCGCCGTGGATCGAGACCGCGAAGGCGCCAACCCAGTCGCTGACGGCGAGGCCGAGGGGTGCGACGTAATCCGCCAGCGACAGGTTCGCTTGGTCGGCGCGCTTCGCCCCCTGCTGCCGCAGCATCGGGAAGCGCGCGCGCGTCTCGCGCCGCGTCGCGTCGCTGAAGACCACCAGGTCGTCGCCCTCGGCGGCGGCGGGGAAGAGGCCCCAGACGGCCCGCGCCTCGAACCAGCCTTCGCGCCGTGCCTGCGCCAGCAGCGTCTGCGCGTCGCGCAGCAGCGCGCGCGCCTCGCGGCCCACGTGCGGGTCGTCGAGGATCGCGGGGTAGCGCCCCGAGAGCTCCCAGGCCTGGAAGAAGGGCCCCCAATCGATGCGCTCCAGCAACTCGTCGAGCGGGAAGGGGACTGCGTGCTGCACGCCCGGCGTGCGGGGCGTTACCACGTGCTGCCAGACGTCGGCGTCGTCGCGCCAGGTCGGTGCGCGTCGCCGGGCCTCGGCGAGCGACAGCAGCTCCCGCTCGGCCGCGCGGCGGGCGTGCTGCTGGCGCAGGCGCGCGTAGTGCTCGTCCACCTCTGCCCGGAGCGCCTCGCGTTGCTCGGGCGCGATGGCGCGGGCCACGGCCTGGACGGCGCGCGAGGCGTCCAGGACGTGCATGGTCAGGGGCTCGTAGGCCGGCGCGATCTTCACCGCGGTGTGCGCGCGCGAGGTGGTGGCCCCGCCGATCAGCAGCGGTGTGTCGAGACCGCGGCGCTGCATCTCCTGCGCCACGCGCACCATCTCCTCCAAGCTCGGGGTGATGAGGCCCGAGAGCCCGATCACGTCGGCGCCCTCGGCGGCCGCGGTCGCCAGGATGCGCTCGGCCGGCACCATCACGCCCAGGTCGATCACCCGGTAGCCGTTGCAGCCCAGCACCACGCCAACGATGTTCTTGCCGATGTCGTGGACGTCGCCCTTGACGGTGGCGAGCACGACGGTGCCGTTGCTGCGGGCCGCGCCGCCGGCGGCCTCCAGGTAGGGCGTCAGATGCGCCACCGCGCGCTTCATCACCCGCGCGCTCTTCACCACCTGCGGCAGGAACATCTTGCCCGCGCCGAACAGGTCGCCGACGACGTTCATGCCGTCCATGAGGGGGCCCTCGATCACCGCCAGCGCGCTGCCGAGCTGCTCGTAGGCGGCTTCGGCGTCGTCCTCGACGTGGTCCGCCACGCCGTGCACGAGCGCGTGCCGTAGACGCTCCTCCACCGGCGCCTCGCGCCAGGCGGCGTCGACCACATCGCGCCGGACGCCACCTTCGACGGTCGCGGCGAAGGCCACGAGGCGCTCGGTCGCGTCGGGCCGTCGCGCAAGCAGGACGTCCTCGACGTGCTCGAGCAGGTCGCTCGGCACGCTCTCGTACACCTCCAGCTGGCTGGGGTTGACGATGCCCATGTCGAGCCCCGCGCGGATCGCGTGATAGAGGAAGGCGGCGTGCATCGCCTCGCGCACCCGCGGGTGCGAGCGGAAGGCGAACGAGACGTTGGAGATGCCGCCCGAGACGAGCGCGCCCGGCAGGTGCGCCTTGATCCAGCGGGTGGTCTCGATGAAGTCGAGCGCGTAGCGGTCGTGCTCGGGGATGCCGGTGCCGACCGTGAGGACGTTCGGGTCGATGATCACGTCCTGCGGCGCGAAGCCGGCCTGCGCCACCAACAGCCGGTAGGCGCGCTCGGCGATGGCGATGCGGCGCTCGAAGCTGTCGGCCTGACCACGCTCGTCGAAGCACATCACCACGACGGCGGCGCCGAAGCGCCGCACGACGGCGGCCTGGCGCAGGAACGCGACCTCGCCCTCCTTGAGCGAGAGCGAGTTGACCACGCCCTTGCCCTGCAGGTGCTGGAGGCCCGCCGCCAACACGCTGAAGTCGGAGCTGTCGAGCATGACCGGCACGCGCGCCACGTCGGGCTCGGCTGCGACCAGATCGAGGAAGCGCGCCATGCAGGCCTTCGCGTCGAGCAGGCCCTCGTCGAAGTTGACGTCGATCAGCTGGGCGCCGCCCTGGACCTGCTCGCGCGCCACCTCCAGCGCGCCGTCGAAGTCGTCGGCCTTGACCAGGCGCGCGAAGCGGCGCGAGCCGGTGACGTTGGTGCGCTCGCCGACGTTGACGAAGTTGGTGTCCTCGCGGATGACGAGCGCCTCGAGGCCGGCGAAGCGGGGATGCGGGTCGCGTTCCGGCGGCAACCGGGGCGGTAGGCCGGCGGCTGCCTCGGCGAAGGCGCGCACGTGCTCGGGGGTTGTGCCGCAGCAACCGCCTACTATGTTGACCCAGGCCTCCTCGAGGAACTCGCGCATGACCGCCACCATCGAGTCGGGCGTCTCGTCGTAGCCGCCGAAGGCGTTCGGCAGGCCGGCGTTCGGGTAGACGAGGGTCGGCACGTGCGAAAGCCGAGCCAGCTCGGCCACGTAGGGCCTGAGCTCCTTGGGGCCGAGCGCGCAGTTGAGGCCCACCGCCAGCAGGTCGGCGTGTTGGACCGAGGTCCAGAAGGCCTCCAGCGTCTGGCCCGAGAGCGTGCGGCCCGAGGCGTCGGTGATGGTGCCCGAGAGCATGACGGGCACCCGCGCTCCACGCGCCTCGAAGGCCGCCTCGATCGCCACCAGCGCCGCCTTGGCGTTGAGCGTGTCGAACACCGTCTCGATCAGCAGCAGGTCGACACCGCCCTCCAGCAGCGCGTCGACCTGCTCGCGGTAGCCGTCGCGCAGCTCGTCGAAGCGGACGTTGCGAAACCCTGGTCGCTCCACGTCGGGGGAGAGACTGGCGGTCCGGTTGGTGGGGCCGATGGCGCCGGCCACCCAGCGCGGGCGGTCGGCGCTGGCCGCGGCGTCCGCGGCCTCGCGGGCCAGCCGGGCGGCGGCGCGGTTGATGTCGGCCACCGCGTCACCCAGCAGGTACTCGGCCAGGCCCAAGCGCGTGGCGTTGAAGGTGTTGGTCTCGATGATGTCGGCGCCCGCGGTCAGGTAGGCGTCGTGGATGTCGCGCACGAGCGCTGGCCGCGTGAGCGAGAGGACGTCGTTCGCCCCCAGCAGGTCGCGCGGGGGATCGGCGAAGCGCTCGCCCCGGAAGACCGCCTCGCTCGGCGCCGCGCGCTGGATCATGGTGCCCATCGCGCCGTCGAGCACGAGGATGCGCTGGCGCAGATGCTGGGCGATGGGGTGGTCCATGGTGGACGAGTCTACGTGCTGCTGGGCCGCGCGCGGTGGGATGCGTGTTCGCTGGGTTGCGCGCGGTGGGCTGCGGCGCGGTGCTGCGTGGCGGGCTGTGGCGCGCAGCGCAGCTCGGTGTGACGGCCCGGCCGGGGCTACTCGACGTCGTGGCGCGCGAAGCGCCAGAACAGCAGGATGCCGAACACCACCGCGTAGCCGGCCATGACGGCCGCCGCGTGGGGCAGCGTGATGCCGGCGCCGAGCAGTTGTCCGAGGGCGTCCTGCGGGATCTCGCCGCCGCCGGTGTTGACGGCGCGCACGAGGTCGGCGACGGGCGAGCGGGCCGGCGCGTAGAGGTTGCTGGTGAAGAAGTACTGCGGGATCGCCTCCAAGCGCTGCTGCAAGCGGAGCGCCTGGAACAGCACGTTGAGGCGGTTGACGGGCTCGAAGCCGACGGTGGCGCGGTAGAGGGTGTAGAGGCCCTCGAGCAGCCCCTGCAGGAAGAACACCGTCACCACGCCGAGCGCGATGTTCTTGAACAGGAACACCATCAGGAAGGCGAACAGCACGGCCGCCAGGCAGAAGGCCCACTGCAGGGCGTAGAGCCACGCCAGCCCAGTCCAGTCACCCGCCCAGGTCGTCGGGAGGAAGGTGGTCCCCAAGGCCCCGAACAGCGCGCCGGAGGTGGCGGCGCCGAGCATGAGCACACCCAACGCCAGCATCGCCACGCTCACCTTGCCCGCCATCACCGGGAAGCGCTGAGGCTGCGCCACCAGCACCGTCTTCCACATGGCGTGGCCGCGCTCTTCGCCGATCAGCAGCGCCGCCAACAGCGCCGCCACGATCATGTAGAACGTGGGTGAAACGTACGCGGGCCCGATCAGGGCGATGCGGGCGATGCCGTAGGGCGAGGCGATCTCCTGCACGACCAGGGCGATGCCGCCCGACTCGTCGACGAAGGTGCCGCCGAAGTTCACGTGGACGAGCCGACCGACGAACAGCACCAGCGCCGGCAGCAGGCCCCACCACAGGCCCGCCAGCACGTACGTGCGGCGCTTGCGCAGCACCTTGAAGACTTCGGCGCGGACGACGTGCGCGAAGCCCCTCACGCCGGCCTCGCGTCGGCTTGCACCAGCCGCAGGTAGGCGTCCTCGAGGTCGTCGCTCTCGCGCCGGGCCTCGGTGATGCGCACGCCCGCCTGCACCAGGTCGCTCACCAGCGCGTCGGCCCGTTCGGCGTCCACCTCGACCGCGACCAGGTCGCCCGCGCGTTCGGGCGCCAGGCCGGCTTCGCGCAGGACCCGCTCGAGGGCCTCGACGTCGGTCGCGCGCAGCACGTAGCGGTAGGCAAGCGCCTCGGCTCGCGCCAACAGGCGCTCCAGCGGCCCGTCGAAGACCAGGCGCCCCTTCTCGATCGCCAGGATGCGGTCGACCAGCTTCTCGATCTCGGCCAGGATGTGGCTCGACACGAGCACCGTCACGCCCTCGCGCGCCACCGCGCGCAGGTTCTCGCGGATCTCGGCGATGCCGACCGGGTCCAGGCCGTTGGCGGGCTCGTCGAGCAGCAGCACCCGCGGACGCCACAACAGGGCCCGTGCCAGCGCCAGGCGTTGGCGCATGCCCTGCGAGTAGGCGCGTACGCGCTTGCCGGCCGCGGCCTCCATCTTGACGAAGGCCAGCATCGCGTCGATACGGCCCGGCTCGACGCCGCCGTGCAGCAAGGCGGCGTGGCGCAGGTTGTCGCGGCCGCTCAGGTAGGGGTAGAAGCTCGGTTCCTCGATCATGGTGCCGACGTCGCGCAAGCTGTTTCCCGGTACGCGCTGGCCGAGGACGTGCCCCTCGCCACGGCTCGGGCGGATGAGCCCGGCCAGCATGCGCAGGGTGGTCGTCTTCCCGGCGCCGTTCGGGCCGAGGAAGCCGACGATCTCACCGGGCGCGATCTCGAACGAGACGTCGTCGACCGCGGCGACGCGGCCGTAGCGTTTGGTCAGGGAGGTGGCGGCGATGGCATGGTCCATGCGGGTCCGTTGATCAGGCTACACCAACGGCGGCCGTTCGGCTCACTAGACGTGGACGTGGCGGCGCATCGGTGCTACATTGACGCTCGGTGCGTGCGGGGAGCGCAACCGCTCGTGTCCAGGACGTGAACGTTCGCACGTGCTCGGCGCGACGCGCGGCCCCCGGCCGCCGACCCGATCGACACCCATACGCCTGGAGGACGCATGCCGATCTACGTCTACCGGAACCTGACCACGGGTGAGACCTTCGAGGTCGAGCAGCGGATGGTCGATCCCGCGCTGACGGCCGATCCCGTCACCGGCGATCCCGTCAAGCGCCTGATCCAGCCCGTCGGCATCGCCTTCAAGGGCTCGGGCTTCTACGTGACCGACTCGCGCGGCAAGAACGGCGTCAGCGCCAGCAGCAACGGCGCTAAGCCGGCGGCCAAGCGCGAGGGCGACGGTGCCGCGGCGGTGACGCCGCCGGCGGCCAGTGCCGGCGGTGGCGGCAGCGCCGCTGCCGCGAGCGGCGCCGCGGCCGACTGAGCCTTCGTTTCGACGGATCGCGACCGCGTCGCTGGGCCAGCCGCGCGACAAGCGCGACGCAGCGCTGTGCAGCTCAGCGCCGCGCCGGCTCGAACCGCACCACGTACAGCACGTCCCAGAGCTTGCCCGTCAGGAAGAAGCGGTCGCCTTCGGGGTCGTACGCGACGCCGTTGAGCACGGCGTCCGGATCGTCTCGGACGCGCGCTTCGGCTGGCACGAGCGCGCTGGCGTCGATGACGGCGTCCACGCGCCCGTCGACGCGGCGGACCCGCACGAGCTCGTCGGTCAACCATACGTTGGCGTAGACGTGCTCGCCGACGCAGGCGAGCTCGTTGAGGCGCGACACCGGGCGTCCGTCGCGGGTCACCCGCAGCTGCCCGAGCACCTCGAAGGTCTCCGCGTCGCGGCGGGTCAGCCGATCCGAGCCGTCGCTCATCCACAGCACGCTGCCGTCGAAGCACAGGCCCCAGCCCTCGCCCTGGTAGTTGAAGCGTGCGATGGGCTCGAAGGTGTCGCCGGCGTAGACGTGCGCCACGCCCTCGCGGTAGGTGAGCTGGATCAGGCGGCCGTTCACGAGGGCCAGTCCTTCGCCGAACTCGCGCGGGTCGAGCGGGCGTCGCCGGATCACCTCGCCGCTGATGGCGTCCACCTCGCGGAGGTCCGAGCGGCCGTAACGCCCCGTGCTCTCGAAGAAGCGGCCGTCGGACCACACGAGTCCCTGGGTGAAGGCGTCGGGATCGTGCGGCCACGTATCGAGCACCACCGGCACGAGCTCGCTGACCTGGGGGCCGCGCTCGCAGGCGATCAGGCCCAAGCCCGCCAGGAGCGTGACCGCCCAGGCTGCCGCGCGCACCAACCGACCGTGTCGGCTCATCCCGAACGCCACGCCAGAAGCGCCGGCTCCAGCGCCTCCCAGATCCCGTCGGCGACGCGCGCCTCGTCGTGCCGCGCGTCGATCACCCGCCACCGCCCGGGGTCGTGCTGCGCCTGTGCCAGGAAGCCCTGCCGAACGCGCGCATGGAACGCCAGGTCGGCGCGCTCCAACCGGTCGGTGGCGCCGCGAGCGGCCACGCGCGCCAAGCCGAGTTCGGGCGGCAGGTCCAGCAGGATGGTCAGGTTCGGCTTCAGGCCGGCGGTGACGCGTTCGTTGAGCGCCTCGACGAAGCGCAGGTCGAGTTCGCGACCGTAGGCCTGGTAGGCGACCGAGGCCGCGCGGAAGCGGTCGGTGAGCACCAGTCGGCCGGCCGCCAGGGCGGGTGCGATCAGCTCGACCACGTGCTGGGCCCGCGCGGCCGCGTAGAGCAGCAGCTCCGAGAGCGGTTCCAGGCGCAGTTCGGGATCGAGCAGGACCGCCCGCACGCGCTCCCCGGCGCGCGAGCCGCCGGGTTCGCGCGTCACGACCGGGTCAAAGCCTTGGTCTCGAAGCCGCGTTGCCAGCCGAGCCACCTGGCTGCTCTTGCCGGCGCCCTCGGGACCCTCGAAGGCCACGAAGAAGCCCTGCGCCGCTGGCGCCTCGGGATCCGTGCTCACGAACGGTGGCGGCGAACCGAGGTCACGATCCGGGCCCACGGTCCGCGCTCACAACCCGGTGGGGAGCAGCACGCACTCGGTGGCCAGGCCGCAGCGCTCGCGCAGGACGTCGGCGAGCAGCTTCACGCCGACCGTCTCGGTCATGTAGTGCCCCGCGAAGAGCGCGTTGACGCCAAGCTCGAAGGGGTCGTGGAAGTGGTCGTGCTTGGGTTCGCCGGTGAGGAACGCATCCAGCCCCGCCGCTGCGGCCTCGGCGATGCTCCCGGCCGCGGAGCCCGACACGATGCCCAGTCGCGTTACCTCGAGCGGGCCGCCGGCATGCACCAGCACCGACTCGCCGAGCGTCTTCTCGATGCTGTCGGCCAGGTCGCGCAGCGACACGGGCGTGGGGAAGACGCCCGCCGCGCCGAGCGTGCGGCCGCGCCAGGTCCCGAAGGGCGCGATGTCGTCGAGCCCCAGCAAGCGTGCCAGGCCCCAGTTGTTGCCGACCTCGTGGTGCGCGTCGAGGGGCAGGTGCACGGCGTAGAGGCTGATGTTGCGCTCGAGCAGGTACGCCACGCGCCTGCGGTGCGGGCCGGTGAGCGGTAGGGGCTTGCCCCAGAACAGTCCGTGGTGGGTGATGAGCATGTCGGCGCCGGCGTCCGCTGCCTGCTCGAAGGTGGTGAGGCTGCAGTCGACGGCGACCGCGACCTTGTGCACCTCGGAGGCGCCTTCGACTTGCAGGCCGTTGAGCGAAGGGTCGTCGGGGAAGGCCCCGATCTCGAGGTAGTCGTCAAGCCAACTGACGAGGTCGTCGCGTCGCATGGCGCCAGGGTACGCCAGGTGGCCGGTCCGTGCGGTCGCGGCGGGACGGTTCGGGACGGCCATCGCGGCGCTCGTGGCCCAACCTTCGTTCCCCCTGCCTTGACAGGGCGTGACCTGGGCAGGTATGCTTGCTCTTGCGCTCGCGACAGGCTTCGTTGAAGCTGCGGGCCGAGATCCTTGACAACCGATGCGTGAACGAACCTGTCGATTCCACGATCTGGTCGACTCGGAACCCTGATCCGAGGCGCCGCTCGCGAGGTCGGTCGAGCGATCGACCGCCATAGCGGACGGCGAGCGGACTTGACAAGGCTTCGCGCGCCGGTCTAAGATTGGAACTCGCGCTTGAGGGCGCGACGATCCTTGACAACCGATGCGTGAACGAACCTGTCGATTCCGATAGATCGAACAAACGGCCCCATGGAGCCATAATCCATGCACTGTTTTGGAGAGTTTGATCCTGGCTCAGGATGAACGCTGGCAGTGTGCCTTAGACATGCAAGTCGAACGAAGCGCTTCGAACCGATCCCTT
>PXAU01000368.1 GCA_003567075.1 Trueperaceae bacterium | reverse complement strand
GGCAACACGGAGATCGTCGCGCGCGCGATCGCCGAGGTCCTGGCGCTGCGCTCGCCGGTGCGGACGCTGCGGCCAGAGCAGTTCCAACCCGGGCATCTCGAGGGGGTGACGCTACTGGTGGTGGGTTCGCCCGGGCGCTCGCCCCGCCCCAGCCCGGGCATCCTGTCGTGGCTCGCGAAGCTGCAGCTCGGGAGCCTGCAGGACGTGCGCGTCGCCGCGTTCGACACGCGCCTCGACGTGAGCGGCGGAAGGCGACCGGTGGCCGCCTTGCTCGGCCGCTGGTTCGGCTACCCGGCCGCGCGCATCGAGCGACGGCTGCTGCTCGCCGGTGGCGACCTCGCTGCGCCCGCCCAGGGCTTCGTGCTCGAGGGCCCGCTGGGGCCGCCGCGCGAAGGGGAGACGGACCGGGCCAGGGCCTGGGCGAGGGCCTTCGCCACCGGCTGACCGTCACGCCAACCCCGCACCGGTCTCGGCGTGTGCGTTGCCCGTGCGAGGCCCTGCGCTAGCGTCGAGGTGCGGGCGCCATAGGGCTGCAGGCACGCGAAGGGCATGGTGCTGAAGCGGCATGTGTCGGTCGACGTTCGCTCCTCCTGTGGTGTCGTCGTTCTTGGTCGCGATCCTCGTCGCCGGCCTCAGCGCCTGCGTCCCGGCCCGGTACGAGGCCGTCGAGCCGGGGACCTTCCACGGCACCATCGACCTGCGCTGGGTGGACAGCGACATCTTCGTCTACATCCCAAACCCCGACGACCCGTTCCGCTTCGAGCGGTCCGACGGCAGCGTGATCGAGCCGGGCGTGCTGATCACGGACGGGGGCAGTACGCCGCGGGTGCTGCGGGCCTTCCCGCATTTGTCGCCCTGGGCGTACGCGCCGGCGTATCTCCTGCACGACTACGTGTTCCGGGCGCACCACTGCCAGTTCCCGCTCGAGCGACCGTTCACCTTCGAGGACTCGGTGCAGATCACGGGTGAGGCGCTCCGCACGCACATGGAGGCCAACCCGGAGCTGCGGCATCCAGGCGTGTACGAGTTGATCGTCACGAGCCTCAACAGCGCCGCCGCGCGCGTCTACTGGCACACCGGCACGTGCGACACGGGTGACGACTACCCCGCCATCAGCGTGCTGGCGCAGCTCGACTCGCCGGTGCCGCCGCACCCCTGAAGGCAACGCCGTCCGGCTCACGCTCTCGACGGCCGCCAGGCCCTGGTGTGGCGCGCGGCGATCACGGGCACTGCATGTACGTTCCTAGGAAGATGCCGAGCGAAATGACCCGTTGGTGCTGACCGTCCAGGCCGAACACGAAGCCGAGCTGTGGGTTGATGAGCTCGGAGCCCTCGAACCACGGTCGGCGTTCCTCGGGGCTCCCCGTATGCAGCCACGACGTCCGCCTCGCTGGCGCCCAGGCCGATCCCCGCCGCCGTCCGGAAACCGAGCGTGTCGGGTCCCGGTTCTTGCAGCACCGCCTGGCTGACGGTGCCCGTCGCGTCACAGGCGGCGACGAGGAAGGGTGGCGTGGACGGGACGGGGTACATCTTGAAGCCCGCGAACGGGACTGGCATCGGCGACAGCGGTCCGAAGCGCGCCGCCACCTCGTCGAGGTCCTCGCCCAGCGTGACGAGGTTGCCGAGGCGTCCACCGTCGATGAGCAAGGCTGCCTCTGGGGCGGCCTCTTGCGCCCAAGCTCCGAAGCCGCCGATGGCGGCCACGGCGATACCCGCCGCGAGCCACTTCCGAACACCGTTCAGTCGAACCGCGGTTCCTCTTGGCATGCGAGTCTCCCTATGGGTTGGTCTGTCCCACGTCCGCCGGGCGCTGCGCGTTTGTCTGCGACCGGGTGGTGTCAGTTCCCACGAGCTTGACCCACCTTTTCTCGCGGGCTTGACTCAGTGGAGGGTGGTCTTCTCGCGGGCTTGACGCGGGTGGTCGTTCGGTTCTCTCGCGAGCTTGCCTCAGGTCGTAGCTACTTCTGCCATCGTGATCGCACTTCGTGTGGAGGTGTGGTGCGGTGGCGTATCGAGAGGTGGCCATGTTCGAGATCAAGGTGGTGCTGGAGCGGGTTGGTCGTGGCGAGTCGCGCTCGGAGATCGCGCGCGTCACGGGTCATGCCCGCAAGACGATCGGTCGTTACGTGAAGCGGGCTGAGAGGCTCGGCTGGCGGCCGGGGATGGTGGTTACGGACGGGCTCGCTGGCGCGGTGGCGCGCGCCAGCGGCGTCGCGCGTGAGCGGGGTCCCGGCGAGAGCGAGTTGCTGCTGATGCCGCACCAGGAGCGCGTTCGCGAGTGGTTGACGCCGTCAGCGAACGAGAAGCGTGGCTTGCGGCTGACGAAGGTGCAGCAGCTGCTGGCGCGCGAGGGCGTGCGGGTGCCGTACAGCAGCCTGCATCGCTTCGCGGTGACGCAGTGTGGGTTCCAGGATCAGCGGCGCATCACGGTGCGGCTCGATGATCCGCCGCCGGGCCTGTACGCGCAGGTCGACTTCGGTCGCTTGGGGCTGGTGCCCGATGGTGATGGCCGAAAGCGGTTGTTGTGGGGCTTGTCGGTGGCGCTGCCGTGCAGTCGGCTCCAGTACCTGTTCGTGACGTTCTCGCAGCGGCTCAAGGACCTGATCGACGGCTTGGAGGACGCCTGGGTCTACTTTGGTGGTGTCGCGTCGCTGCTGATGCCCGATTATGTTCCGCGCCACATAATCGGGCTTCTGTGCCCTCCGTCGTTATGTGGCGGTGGTGTGTGGAGGTGTGTGCTGGTCGGGCGGCGCGCGCTGGCGTGGCCACATAAGCTCTAGCGGCTGTGGAGCCAGGCGAGGAGGTCGTCGTCGTCGCGCCAGGTGGGCTTTCGGGGGATGGTTTCGGAAGTAGTTGGAGGGAGGCAGGCTTCGAGGGCGGCTTCCTTGGTTCGGGTGTTGATTTCGGCGTAGCGGTTGGTGGTGTCGATGCTGGCGTGGCCGAGCCAGGCGCGGATGACGTTGAGGTCGACGCCTGCTTCGAGGAGGTGAACGGCGGTGGTGTGGCGTAGCACGTGAGGCGAGACGCTGCCGCGGTCACTGCCGAGGCTGGGTGGCAGGTTGCTGGTGTGCCGGCGAACGAGTTTGTGGATCCCGAAGCGGGTCAGCGGCGCGCCGCGGCGGCTGGTGAAGACCGGCTGGCTCGGGTCACGCTGTGCCTGGGGTGCGTCGAGGAGTTCGCGGAGGAGGTCGGCGGTGCGGGGCCATAAGGGGGTGCTGCGGTGCTTGCCACCTTTGCCGTGCAGCAGGGCGCGGGCGGGGTCGTCGAGGTGCAGGTCTTGCGCGCGTAGATCGGCGGCTTCTTGCGCTCTGGCGCCGGTGTTGTAGAGGAACAGGAGCAGGGCGTGATCGCGTAGGGCGAAGGGGCCGGTGGTGGGTAGGCCGGCGAAGAGCGCGTCGATTTGGTCGCGCTCGAGGTAGCGGGTGCCGGGGGGTGGGGTTCGTTTGGTGGGGATGTGGGCGATTCGTTGCGCTTGGTGCATGGCTTCGGGGTTCTCGCTAGCGACGTAGGCGAAGAAGGTTCGTAGGGCGGCGAGGCGTTGGTTGCGGGTCGCGATGCGGTTCCCGCGGTCGTGCTCGAGGTGCGTCAGGAACGCGCGTACCCGTTCGGCGGTGAGGTCATCGAGGGTGAGGCGGGTGATGCGCTTGCGGGTTTGGGCGGCGGTGAAGGTCAGGAACAGCCGCAGGCTGTCGCGGTAACTGCGGATGGTGCTGGGGCGCATGCCGCGCTCGAGCTTGAGGTGCTGTTCGATGTATCGGTAGAGGGTGGCGCCGAGGTCGTTCATGGTGCTGCCGAGGTGGCGAGGCTGGCGGCGTAGCGGGTGAAGCGGTCGCTGGCGGCGGCGAGGAGTTCGTCGGTGATGGTGAGGTAGACGCTGGTGCTGCTGATGTCGCTGTGGCCCATGAAGGTGCTGAGGTGCAGCAGCCGGTCGTTGGGGTTGACGCCCTGGCGGTACCAGCGCAATAGCGTGCCGACGGCAAAGCTGTGGCGCAGGCAGTGCGCGGTGGGGTTGGCGATGTCGTTGCTGATGGTGAGGTCGAGGCTGGGGAGCAGCAGCCGGAACGATTGCGTGATCGTGCCGGGGTGCATCGCCTGCCCGCGGCTGAAGGTGAACAGGGGCGCGTCCGGCCGTCGGTCGCTCGGCTCTTCAGCGCGCAGCGCCGTGAACGCAGCCAGGCGCGCGCTGAGGCGTGGCCCGAACGGCAGCAGGCGCGCCTTCCCGAACTTGCCGTTGCGCACGTGCAGCAGGTCGCGGTGCAGGTCGATGTCGCCGATCACCAGCCCCGCGGCTTCGCTCACTCGCAAGCCGAGGCCGTAGAGCAGCGCGTAGATGGTGGCGTAGGTGGCGCCGCGTCGCGGCGCCCGGCTGTTGTCGGGTAGGGCGGCCGCCACCCGCAATAGCCTCCTGGCGTCCTCACGGTCGAAGATGAACGGGATGCGGTTGTGCGTCACGCGTCGTGGCCGCAGGGTCAACGGCGAGACCATCATGAGGTCCTGCCGCTGCAAGAAGGCGAAGAGCCGCTGCAGCAGCCCGATCAGGTGGTTGAAGCTGCGCGGCCGATGCCGCGGTCGCTCCAGCACGAAGGCGTGCACCACCTCGGTGGTGACGTCGTGCAGCTCGGTCACACCTCGCTCGGCGAGCACGCGGGCGAACAACCGCAGATGCTGCTCCTCGGTGAGGAAGCGGCGGTTCAACGCCCGCTTGTGCGAGATGAAGCGATCGATTGCCTCGCGCAGCGTCACCCCCGAGCCAGGACGCTCCGGCGCCAGGTCGCGGGTCACGAGAGGGTCTCGATGTCGCCCAAGGCCACCTCACGCAGCTGCTGGATCTGCACCTTGGTGTAGATCTGCGTCGAGGCCGGCGAGCCGTGCCCGACGTAATCGCCGATCGTCTTCAGCGGGAACCCGGCATCCAGCAGCCGCTGCGCGCACGCGTGCCGCAGCGTGTGCGAACCCGGCCGTGGCACGTTCACGCCCGCCAGCAGCAAGTAGCGCCTGGCGCAGCACGACACGCCCTCGAACGTGATCGGCTGGACCGGCGCCAGAAAGCGGAAGAACAAGCGGCGATCCTCCGACGCCGGCCGACCCGCCTTCAGGTACGCCACGATCGCCTCACCCACCGCCGGCGCCAACGGGTACGCCGTGGTGTGATCACGCTTCCGGTCGCGCACCAGCAGCCGGTCCCGCGCCCAGTCGAGGTCATCAAGCGTCAGTGCCGCCACCTCACGGGCCCGCAAACCGTACGTCACCAGCAGCAAGAGCATGGCGTAATCCCGGCGCCCCACCACCGTGCGGCGATCGACGACCTCCAGCATGCGCCGCACCTCATCCCACGAGATCGAGCGAGGCACCACCGCCAAGCGGTACCGCTGCGGCGCTTCCACCACCAACGACAGGTCCCGTGCCACCAGCCCCCGCGCGTGCGCATAGCGCAAGAACGCGCGCAGCACGCCCACCAACGTGGCCACGCTGCCCGCCGCGTATCCACGCGCGGCGACTTCAGTGACGAACGCGGACAACATCGGCGGCGAAAGCGAGGCCACATCAACACAACCGACCCGCTGCAGGTAATCCTCAAACCGCCGCAACCAGTGAACGTACAACACCACCGTCGTCTCCCGCAAACCCCGCTCCTCACGCAAGAAGTCCCAGAAGTCAGGCGCTACCCCCGCGAACGGAACCCCAGGCTTCGATCGCGGACTCGCCCGCCGCCAACCCGGTAACGCGACCTCGATCAGGCCCTCCACAACCGCGCGGTACAGGTTCCGATCACGACGCGCCAGCATCGGCGAGGCCGCAAGCCGATCGTCAGGCACGCGCTCTAGCACGAACGGCTCCACGTGCGCCGGCAACTCAGCCCACGAGCGAGCCCCCCGCCCCCACGCGAACGCAGCGAAAGCCATCAGCATCGGCACCCGCCGGTACACCGACCGCCACGCGTACCCACGCGCGCCCAGGTCATCGCAGTACCTCTCGATCGGTTCACCAATCCAGGACTCACGAACCCGATCCACCGTTGCAGGCCTCACGAAACAACGCTCGAGCATGACAACCTCCGATCTGCACGAAGCAGACCTCAGGCTGCACCAAGACGCGCTGGCAGGTTATGTGGCCACGCCAGCGCGCGCCGCCCGACCAGCACACGCCTCCACACACCACCGCCACATAACGACGGAGGGCACAGAACATCGACAACCTCAAGGCGGCGGTGGTGAAAGCCGATCGGTACGAGCCGCTGTTCAACCGCGCCTTCGAAGCTTACGCCCGGCATCGCGGCTTCATCATCGACGCCGCCCGCGCTTCGGATCCGAGGGGGAAGCCGCACGTCGAGCGCGGCATCCAGTACGTGCGCGAGAACTTCTTCCGCGGCGAAGCCTGGCTCGGTCGCGAGCACGTGCAGTGCGAGGCGATCCGCTGGTGCCTGGAGACGGCCGGAACGCGCGTGCACGGCACCACCCGAGCGCGGCCGCTCTCCGTGTTCGAGAACGTCGAGCGCTCCGCTCTGCAGCCGCTGCTGGCCGAACGTTACGATCCGCCCTCGTGGAGCGATCACACCGTCCACCCGGATCACAGCATCGTGGTGAACAAGGGCACCTACTCGTTGCCGACGCGCTACATCGGCCAGCGCATCACCGTGGAGAGCACCCGCGCGCTGGTGCGCTTCTACCACGAGCACGAACTGATCCGCATCCGAGAGCGCGTACCGCCCGGCGGCCGCTGCATCGACCACGACGACTACCCCAGCGAGAAGAGCGCCTACACCATGCGCGACCCCGAACGCCTCATGCGGCACGCCGATGCGATCGGCGCCGCCGCCGGCGCGTTCGTGCGCGCCCTGCTCGGCGGACCCACCCCCTGGGCGAAACTCCGGCAGGCGCAAGCGCTGCTGCGGCTCGCCAAGAAGTACGGCGACCAGCGCGTGAACGCCGCCTGCGAACGCGCCAACGCCTTCGGCCTCTACAACACGAAACGTGTCGAAGGCATCCTCCTGCAAGCCCTCGAGGCGCCCACGGACCCCACCACCGAGACCGCGAGCGGCTACACGGCGAGCTGGGCTACCGCCCACCCATCGAGGTCGAGATGGACTACGTTCGGAAGCAAGGCCAACTGAGGACGGCCGCGTGAGAGAAGAGCCTCTACAAGAACCAGGACAGTTCACTGCTCGCCAGCCCCGACCCCACCACCTGGCATGGCCGACGCGACCGCGCGCTCCTCCTCACCGCCATCCAAACCGGACTGCGCGTCTCCGAACTCATCAGCCTCCAACGCCAACACCTCACCCTCAACAACGGCGCCCACGTCCGCTGCTACGGCAAAGGCCGCAAGCTCCGCGCCACCCCCCTCCGCCGCGACGTCGCGCGCATCCTCAAAGCCTGGCTGCACGAACGCCCACCCGCCCCCGACACGCCCATCTTCCCCAACCACCGCGGCGGCCACCTCAGCAGCGACGCCGTCGAACGCCTCGTCACCAAGCACGCCACCGCAGCCCACACCCGATGCCCCTCCCTCAAGCACAAACACGTCACCCCACACACGCTCAGGCACTCCGCCGCCATGGCCCTCCTCCAACGCGGCGTCGACCGTAGCGTCATCGCCCTCTGGCTCGGCCACGAATCCCCCGAAACCACCCAGATCTACCTCCACGCCGACCTCCAAACCAAAGAACGCGCCCTCGCCCGCACCACCCCAACCGGCCTCACCCCCGAGCGCTACCCCCCCGACGACGCCCTCCTCACCTACCTCGAGAACCTCTGATTATCCCGCGCCAACCCACCCCCAACCACGCGCCCAACCACCCGACACCCCCCAACCCGGGATAACCCGACACGCGGGATAGTGCCTCTTATCCCGTGCACGGGATAACCGTCACACGTTCGCCACGCTCCATGTCGCTACCGGAACGCACATCAAGGTGGTCTCTGAGAGAGCTTCTTGGCCATGCGAACATCCAGCAGACGGCGAACACGTACATGCACGGCGATCAGGCCGTCACTGCTGAATGGATGGCTCGATACGAGGCTGCACTGTCTGAGGTACGTGTTACTCGGGCTGCCGCTGCTGCAAACTAGGAGCGATCAACCGTGGATGTGCGGTCGCCCGTGCCGGCCAACTCGAAACGTCTTGGGCGCTTGACGGCGCACCAGTGCGCAGACTAAGATTTGGCTACGGGGCCCCGGCTATGTCCGGGGTCTTCGCCATGTGTGGCACCCGGCAGCGTATCTCTGCCTTCGCTGTTTCGGTCAAGACGCTCACTCCTACACCATCTGAACACCTCTGGCGACGTACGAACTCGGACACGGGAACTAGGGCCATCTCGGCGAACTCAGGGTCCTTGCTTGCGACATGGGCCCGTGCCAAAGCGTAGTGAAGAGACAGTGCAACGCGGCCGATATCACCGTAGCGCCTTCTTGCCCTATGCGATAGGTTTGCCGATGAAATAGTGAGACCGTTGCGACGTCTCCCTAGGATCCGCTTGAGTGCTACATCTTCAGCGATTGCCCCAACTCGCTCCATCTGAACACGGAACATGGAGTACGCGACAACGTCGGCTGCCTGCATTAGCGCTACGTCGTCAGAATCTGCGACACGGCTGACCTCAGCAATGCGTTCCAGGCTAGCAATTGACTTCATCGACTCAACAGTCTCAAGCTCATCAATGCCGTGCGAGTCAGCAAAGGAGTCCACGAGGACGCGGAACGAAGTGTGCGCACTGTGGGCGAGTGCTAGTTCATTGACGCCAAGAAGGGCGCGCGTATAGAGGGCTAACAATGGACTGGTGGTGAGCCGGTGATAGCCTCTATACATCTTCTGAGATCGACGCTGAAGGTAGCGCATCTCAGCGCCATGAACGGGGTGTTGGAAGTAGCGCGTACCACGATCAGCGTAGTCCTCGCGTCTTTCGAACTGGATCTCCCACCCGGCAAGCCTCTGCCTGACAAAGTACTCGATGATCGACCAGGCCTCGGATACCCAAGCTTGAACGTCATCGAAGTCCGCGCCGATGTACGGGTTCGGGCCTTTTCGATACTTCTTTGGGAGGCTTCGGCCCCACATGAGACGCAGGTGGATCGGAGGCGGCGCTGTTGTACCGAGGGTACGTCCGATTTCGGTTCGCAGCGCCATCCACCGGTCTTCAAAGGCATCAACAGCTTCGTCACTCACATAGGCGCCAGCCAGCACACACACTGGATGGCTACCTGGGATCAACTCACCGTTCCACTTGAACAACTGCTCGGTTCCACCCGAGTCGTCAAATGCAATCGTGAATCGTGTCATCCCAAATCATTTCAACACATAGCTCCGGATCCGCCACCGGGCTCCTCGCGTCTGCGGCCACTCGGCCAATGTCCGTTGTAGGAAGCAGGCACGGCAAGGCCAGGCTGGGGACGCTGAGCAAGACCGTGACGAGCAAGCGAAGAAGAACTGACCGACTTGGTCGTCACGTTGACGCTTTGGTCACGCATTGACACACCACAAGGGGGAAGCGGCCCCATGGCTGCGGGACCGCTTCGAGTTCAAGACCGTCTGGGACGGCTTCTTGATGGTGCGCCGGAGAAGATTCGAACTCCTGACCTTCTGATCCGTAGTCAGACGCTCTATCCAACTGAGCTACCGGCGCAAGTTGTGACCGGCCTTCTGGACCGGCGTCCGCCGCGT
>PXAU01000378.1 GCA_003567075.1 Trueperaceae bacterium | reverse complement strand
CCGTGATCCGGTACTCCCCGTCGTCGAGCCGCAGGTACATCGACCCCGAAGCGTCGAGAATCAACAGCACGTGGGTTTCGCCCTCCACCGCCGGCTGCGCCGTGGCGAGCGCTGCGGCCAGCACGAGCACGCCAAGCAACGCCGTTCGCACGATCTTGACGAACATCGATGACCTCCTCCTGTAAAGGCACACCCCTCGACGGTACTCAGGAACCACGATACTGCAGCGCCTCTGACAGGGTTCCGACGCCTGGTGCAGCGAGCACCGCGAGGAGCCGCCGCAGGCCGTCAATCGAACACGATCAGCACCTCGCCCGGCGTCAAGCGGTACCAGCGTCCCGTGGCGGCATCGATGCCGACGCTGACGACCGCGGAGCTGAGCCCTACCACCACACCCATGACGCCGATGACGGCGAACTGAGCGTTCCGGGCATCGGAGTAGTCGACGCCCGCGATGAACACACCCGACACCCCCGCGGTGACGAAACCTGGGGCGATGTCGAGCGCCAGGAAGGTGCTGTCGACGACCGTGCTGAGCGTCAGCGACTGCTGCTGGCCACCGTAGCGCAGCACCACCACGTGCTCGGTGCGCTTGGGCAGCGCCAGCGTGATGGGCGTCGTCCCCTGGAACTCGCCGTTGACGAAGACCTCAGCGCCCGGTGGCTCCGATTGCACCGGAACCTGCTGCGTCGACCTCGTGAACAGCGCGGCGCAGCCACTGAGGGCGATCGCCAGCGCAGCCGCGGCAACGCCCCATCGACGCCGTATGTGCATCGTCTGCATCCGCGTCTCCCCTCCTCGCGCGCCGCGTCGTAGCGGTGGCGTTCGATGCTGCCAGTGTCGTGGTCACGGCGTTCCCAGAGCGTTCCGTACATCGGCCGAGCGCACCGGTGGCGAGGCCCGAGCGACGAACCCGATGCACCAGCGCAAGCGCAACGTGCTACGATTGCTACGGTGGTGACGCATGGTCAAGACCATCCCGCACCGAGAACTGCGCAATCACAGCAGCGAGGTCTTGCGGCGCGTGCAGGCGGGCGAAACGCTTCAGGTCACGAACCACGGCGAGGTCGTGGCCGTGCTGGTGCCGCCGGACGACGATCTGACCCTGCGGATCATCCCGGCGAGCATCCGCGGTGGCTTCTCGACGCTGCCGCGATCCGAGGTCGGCGAGACGCTCGAGCACGCGCTCGACGACCTGCGCGGTTCGCGGTGAGGGTGTGCGTCGAGCGGTGAGGCTGTACGTCGAGACGTCCGCGGCGGCGAAGCTGCTGATCGAGGAACCCGAATCGGAGCCGTTGGCGCGTTTCCTGGAGGCGGCGGTTGAGCGTGACACAGGGCTCGTCTCGAGCCTCGTCCTCGAGACGGAGTTGCGGCGGCTCGCGGTCCGCTGGTCGTTGCCACAAGGAGCCGTCAGCGACGTGCTTCGCAGGTTCGATCTGCTCCTCCCTGACCGGACCATCTACCGTGACGCAGGGCTGCTGGCTGGCGCGCATCTGCGAAGCCTGGATGCATTGCACGTCGCGGCGGCCCTGCGCCTGAACGCCGCAGCCATGCTCAGCTACGACGCCCGTCAAGGCGACGCGGCGCGATCGGTCGGGCTGGAGGTCATCGCGCCCGGGGGAGCGTCACGATGAGCCTGCCGCCATCTGGAACCGAAGTCGCACATGCGACCCGTCGTATCGTCGGCGTATGCGGAAGGCCGTGCCCGTGATCGAATGGGCCCCCATCGTCGGCGGTTTGGCCATTGCGGCGATCGTGATGACGTGGATGAGCGCGTACGGCGTCGGCGCGGCGCCACCCGTGGCGGTGGCAGCGGGGGTGCTCGCGGCGGTGCTGCTCGCGCGGGGTCGGCGCCTCCTGCAGGGCGTCCTGACGCTGCTCGCGATGGCCCTGGTCACGTGGCTGTGGATCACGTTCGCGGGCAACCTGTGAGCAGGCCGGATGCCGGCGCGCGCCGTCGCTCGTCACTTCGACATCGGCCCTGCCCGGCAGCGCGCCGCCGCCCGTCACGCCTCGTCAGGCTGAGCGCTGCGCGCACCCGACCTCGCGCCGCTCAGCTGCTCGGCACGGGCTCCGGGCGCGCGCCGTTCTCGAACAGCGGCGCCTGGCGGCCGTCGCGGCGGATCGAGAAGATCCGGCTCACGCCACCGTCGGTGGTGACGCCCCAGAGCGTGTCCGCCACCTCGAACGTCGCCTTCTGGTGGGTGATCAGCACGAACTGCGTGCCGGCCTGCGACAAGCGCTCCAGGAAGCCGCAGAAGCGCCGGATGTTGGCCTCGTCCAAGGGCGCGTCGACCTCGTCCAGCACGGCGATGGGGAGGCCACGGCGTTCACGCGCCATGAGCGCGAACAAGAACGCCAGCGCGCCCATGGTGCGTTCCCCGACCGAGAGCAGCCCCAGCGACTGCGTCTGCTTGCCGGCCGGCGTCAAGCGGATCCGCAGCCCGGTCGGCCGCGGGCCTTCGCTGTCGACCTCGATCGCACCGACGGCGTCGCTCCCGAACAGGTCACGCACGTGGAGGCCGAACGACAGGCGCAAGCCCTCGATCGCCTCGCTCAAGCCCGCCGTGGTCTCGCGGTCGAGACGGTCGAGCGTCCCCTCCAGCGCGTTCGCCGCCGCCTCCGCCTCACCGACCTCGTGCTCGAGCTCCTGGAGGCGGGCATGGCGCTCGGCGTGATCGCGCGCCGCGCGATGGTTCACCGGACCGATGGCCTCGAGCGACGCCTCGACCTCGCGCAGGCGCGTGCGAGCGGTGCGCTCGGCGAGCTCCAGCGGTTCGACGCCCATCGGCAGCGCGCTCCGTTCTTCGTGCGCGAGCTCCAGCGCCACCTCACGCCGGGCCACCGTCAGCCGGACCTCCTCGAGCTCGTGCTCCCGCTCGCGCTGCCGCCGCACGCTCGACTCCAGCCCCGCCTCGACGCTACCGAGGTGGGTGCGAGCGGCCTCGAACGCCGCACGCACGTCGGCCAGGTCGGTCGGGACGGCGGCCTCGGCCGCCGCGGCCGCCTCCGCCATTCGGTCCTGCTCGGTGCGCGCCACGGCCAGCTCGCTCTCGTCGGCCTCGAGTTCGCCGCGCGCCTCGCGCAGCCGCGCTTGGGATGCCCGGTAGCGCTCGAGGTCGGCCTCGAAGGCCTTGCGGCGCTCGGCGTGCACCGCCTGGGCCTCGCGCGCGGCGGCCGCCTGGCGCTCGGTCTCGCGCCAGCTGGCGTCGGCGTCGAAACGGCGCCGCTCGGCCGCCTCGGCCTGCGCCCGCGCCGCCGTCGCCTCCTCCCGTAGGGCCTCCAGATCGCCCACCTCGGGCGGTGTCTCCGCGCTGGCGACGGCCCCTTGCAAGCGCGCCACCCGCGCCGTCGCCTCCTGCTGCAGCTGCAGCTGGGCGCGCGCGTCGGCCTCGGCTCGCGCGGCGTCCGTCAAGGCGCGCTCGGCCTCGGTCCGGGCAGCCTCCGCCTCGGCACGCAACGAGGCCAGTTCGGCCTGCGCGGCCTGCAACGTCGCGAGTGCCCGCTCCGCCTCGGCCTCGGCCCGCTCGCTCTCTGCCTCGGCCTCCTCCAGGTCGGCAGCGGCACCCACCACCGACGCCCCGCCGTGCCGGCGGCCGCCCGACATGGCGCCGCTCGGGTCGAGCGTGTCGCCGGCCAGCGTGACCAACCGCGGACGCCGACGATGCGCGCGCGCCAACACCGTCGCGACCTCCATCGAGTCGACCACGGTGGTGTCGGCCAGCAGCTGCTCCGCCATGGTCCGGTAGGCGGCATCGACCTCGATCAGGTCGAGGGCGCGGCCGACGATCCCCTCGTCGCTGCCCGGGCTCCAGGCGCTGGCGCCGCCGCCCCGCAGCAGCTCGAGCGGCAGCAGCGTCACCCAACCGCCGACGCTGCGGACGTGCTCCAGAACGCGCGTGGCGGTGTCGGCCGTATCGACCACCACGTACTCGGCACGGCGGCCGAGCGCGCCCGCCAGGGCGGCCCGGTAGCGCTCAGGCACCCGCAGCAGGTCGGCTACCGAGCCGAGCACGCCGGGGATGCCCGAGGTGAGCGCATGCCGCGGTCCTTGGGCGTACCCCTGGCGGGCGCGCCAGGCCGAGCGCTGCCGCTCGACCGCCCGCCGCCGCGCTTGCGCCTCGCCCAGCGCCGCCCCGTGCGCGCTCTGGGCCTGCGACACGCGTCCCCGAGCGGCTTCCAACGCCGCCTCGGCCTGCCGCTGGGCGGCGACGCGCTCGGCGGCACGGGCCTGGCGGGGTTCGGGTTCGGCCGCCTGCAACGAGGCCAGGGCCGCCTCGTGGTCGCGAGCCGAGGCCAGCTCGTCGCGGAGCGAGGCGAGCCGGCTGGCGTGCGCGCTCCAGGCCTGCTCGGCGCGCGCGAGTTCGTCCTGAAGATCGCTCCGGGTCGACGCCAAGGCGCTGGCGGCCTGTGCGGCGGCGTTGGCGGCCTCGCGGCTGGCGTCGGCCTGAGCCTGCGCGGCCTCGGCCGCCGCCGCCAGGGCGCCGGCGTCGCCGTCGGGTGGCGTGGGCTCGGGCAGCGCGGCGAGGTGCTCCACTTCGCGCCGGCGTGCTTCGTGGCGCTGCTCGAGCGCGTGCACGCGCTCGCGGGCACGCTCGGCCGCGGCGTGGGCGAGCGCGGCCTGACCGCGACGCTGTTCGGTCAATGCCGCCGCCTCGCGGTAGCGCGTCTCGGACGCCTGGAGGCGCTCGCGCGCCGAGGCGACCGCGGCGCGGGCCTCACCAAGCGCCGCATCGCCCTCCAGGATCGCTTGCTCGGCGCCGCCTTCGCGCCGCCGCAGATCGTTCACCTCAGCGCGCAGGCCCTGGACGCGGGCGTGCGCGGCGGTCACCCGCAGGACCAGCGCCTCGCGCGCGAGTTCGTCGTGGCGCGCGGCCTCGGCCGCCTCACCGCGCAACCGCTCGACCTCCTCACGCTGGTCGGCGAGGACCGTCTCCAAGCGCTCCAGATGCGACCGCGCGGTGGCCAGGCGCGCACCGGTCTGCTCGCGGCGGTGCGCCAACCGCGCCACGCCGGCCGCCTCGGCCACGTACTGCAGCAGCTTCTCGGGGTCCGCCATCAGCACGCCGGCCACCTCGCCCTGGCCGATGACGGCGACGCCCGCGGTGCCGAGACCCGACCCCGCCAACGCCTCGTCGACGTCGATGAACCGCGCCAGCTTGCCGTTGAGCCGCAGGCTGCTGGCACCGTCGCGATCGAGGTCGCGGCGGATCACCAGGCGGCGCTCGGCGTCGCGCAGCTCCACCTCGACCTCGGCGTAGCCCATGCCGCGTTTTCCCGCGGCGCCGTGGAAGATCAAGTCGAGCTTGTCCTCGGCGCGGTACTGCCGGGCGCGACCGCCGCCGGTGGCCCACTTGAGCGCGTCGATGATGTTCGACTTGCCCGCACCGTTGGGTCCCACCACCGCGGTGATACCGGCATCGAACTCGATGGTGGTGCGGTTGCCGAAGCTCTTGAAGCCCGCGAGCGTCAGGCTCGTCATGCGCATGGCCGACCCGCTCAAGCGTCTGGGCCGCCCGCCGCCCACGCCCCGCCCAACGCCCGCAGCAGCGCGGCGCTCACGCGCACCCCCTGCAGGTAGTCGTCCACGGCGAACTTCTCGTTGGGCGCGTGGGCGCGATCGTCCTCTTGCCCGAACCCGATCAGCAGCGGCTCGGCGCCGAGCAGTCGCTGGAAGTCCGCCACGATCGGGATCGAGCCGCCGCTGCGCGCGAACACTGGCTCGCGCCCCCACACCTCGCGCAGGGCCGCCTGCGCCGCCGCGACGCTGGGCGCCTCCAGCGGCGTCATCGCCGGATAACCGAGTCCCTCGGCCTGCACCTCGACGTCGATGCCCTCCGGCGCCTGCGTGCGCAGGTGCCGCGTCAGCTTGGCCAGCACGTCGCGTGGGTCTTGATCGGGCACCAATCGGCACGAGACCTTGGCCATCGCCTCGGCCGCGATCACGGTCTTGGCGCCGGCGCCCTGGAAGCCGCCCGACAGTCCGTTGACGTCGAGCGTCGGCCGCGCCCAGAGACGTTCGAGCAGCGCGTAGCCGGCCTCGCCTGGGGTCGCGCCCACGCCCGCGTCGGCGCGGAAGGCGGCCTCGTCGATCGGCACTGCGGCGATAGCGGCGCGTTCCTCGTCCGAGAGGTCGCGCACGTCGTCGTAGAAGCCCGCCACCGCGACCCTGCCGGCGTCGTCCTTGAGCCCTGCGAGCAGCCGCGCCATGGCCTCCAGCGCGTTCGGGACGCCGCCGCCGTACGCCCCCGAGTGCAGGTCCCGACCGGCGCCGCGAACGCGCACGGTCACGTAGGTCAGGCCGCGGAGCCCGTAGGTGATGGTGGGGATGCCGGGGGCCACCATGGCGCCATCCGAGATCACCACGACGTCGGCGGCCAGCGCCTGCGCATGCTGCTCCACGAAGGCGCCCAGGTTGGGGCTGCCGATCTCCTCCTCGCCCTCGATCAGGAAGCCGAGGTTGACGGGGAGCGCCCCGTCGAGCGCTAGGAGCGCCTCGACGCCCTTGACGTGGGCGTAGACCTGGCCCTTGTCGTCCGAGGCGCCGCGGGCGATGATGACACCGTCCTCGAAGCGCGGCTCGAAGGGGTCGCCGTGCCACAGCTCCAGCGGTTCGGCCGGTTGCACGTCGTAGTGACCGTAGATGAGCACCCGCGGCGCGCCCGGTACGTGCGGACCGCGCGCGGTCACGACCGGGTGGCCGGGCGTGTCGTGGATCTCGGCTTCCAAGCCGGCCCGGCGCAGCGCCGCGGCGCTGAAGGTCGCGGCCTCGCGCACGTCGGGGGCGCGCGCGGTGTCGGTCGAGACCGAGGGGATGCGGAGGAAATCGAACAGCTCCGTGAGCAGTCTGTCCCGTTGGTCCGCGACGTAGCGATCGACGCTCATGGCGCGTACGCTACCACCCACGCCGGCGTCAGTCGTCCTCGCCCTGGGCCCGCCGCAAGAGCTGACCGAGGACTGCCACGTCGCGCTCGGTGGCGTCCATGCCGGCCTCGTCCTCGTCGGGTGCGGGCAGCGCCCGCATGCTGGCCATCTGGATCTGCAACCGGTCCTGCAGCGAGCCGATGCGGCGCTCCATACGCGCTTGGAGGTCGTCCAGCGTGCGCCGCAGCTTGATGATCTCCTCCACCCCCGCCAGGTTGATGCCGAGTTCCTGGGTGAGGCGGCGGATCTCGCGCAGCTGCTCGATGTTGCGCTGCGAGTACAGGCGCGTCTTACCGGCCGAACGCGACGGCTCGATCAGGCCCTTGCGCTCGTAGAGCCGCAGGGTCTGGGGGTGCATGTCGACCAGCTCGGCTGCGACGCTGATCACGTAGAGCGGCTTGTCCTTGTCGACCATCGGGTCGCCGCGAGCGGCGCCGCCCTCGGAAGGGTCGTGCTCGGCGGCCTCGTTGCGGCGGTCGTCGTCGCTCATGGGCCCTTCCTCTCGTCATGCGCCGCACGACCACGCAACCCTGCGACGAAGCTGCGGGCGGTGTCGAGGGCCGCGCGACCGAGGCCGCGCCAGATGTCGGTCCGCACGGTCAGCACCAGGTCGCCGCCCAGGCCGCCGCCGACCACGCGCACGCGCTGGCCGTCGCGCACGCCGCCGCCGAGGCGCACGGGGATGCCCAGGACCGTGGTGACCACCCCGCGGGCAGCCTCGAGCGGCGTCAGGAACACCTCGGTGAAGAGGTCACGGCCCTCGACCCTGGCCCCCGGAGGGACGTCGACGAGCAGTTCCACGAAGGCGTCACCCGGCGGTTGTCCGGGCCCGCCCAGGCCGGCGAGGCGCAGTCGCGCGCCGTGGCGCACCTGCGCCGGGATCGTCACGTCGACGTCCAAGCCCCGCTGCAGCTGGCCGCTCCCGCCACACGTGGCGCAGCGGCCGCCGGCGTCGTGCCCCAGGCCTCGGCAGGTGCCGCAGCGCACGGGACCCGGCACGTGCACCCGGCGTCGTCCGCCCTCGCGGGCGGTGGCGACGTCGAGCTTGAGCCGCACCTCGCGATGCTCACCCGGCAGCAGGCCGGCCTGCCGGAACATGCTGGTGACACCGCGGAACAGCGCGTCGAAGACGACGTTGCCGCTGGTCGGGATGTCACCACGACGGCTCCAGTCCATGGGGATGTCGGCTTCCTGGAAGATCACGCGCCAGTCGACGTGGCTGAAGTCGGGGCGGGCGCCGGCCGGACCCCGGCCCACGTGCCCGAACGTGTCGTAGCGCCGGCGCGCGTCCGGGTCGCGCAAGGTGGCGTACGCCTCGCTGATGGTCTTGAAGCGCTCCTCGGCGTCGGCGTCGCCGGGGTTGCGGTCGGGGTGGTTCTGCAGGGCCAGCTTGCGGTAGGCCCGCTTGATCGTGTCCGCGTCCGCTTCGCGCGGCACGCCGAGCACGTCGTAGGGATCGTTGGCTCCGCCCGACACGCGCAGAGTGTACCAGATGTGAGTCTAGTCGACTCAAGTCAGGTGACGAAGCGCCGCGGTGGTATGATTGGGGTTGGCCGCCCCGTTCGCGGCCGGAGGTTGAGTCATGGACGTTCGTCTCCGCCGTGTCCTGTTGGTACTGCTGGCCTTGGGGTTGGCGGTCGGCTCGCTGGTGGCATGCCGCAACGAGACGCAAAACATCATCCGACGCAGCATCCAGGATTTCACCAACGTCCGGATGTACATCACCGTGTACGCATACGATGGCAGCGTGGTGTTCGAGGGGCTCGTCGACGGCAAGCCCACGCGCTCCACTGCCACCTCCGACAGCGGCAACGAGCCGCAGAGTGGCAGCTACGTGTTCTGGTACGACGAGCGGGGGCGTTACCACCAGACCAGCCTGCCCTACGTGGTGACCACGTACGATCGCGGTGTGGCGCAACCGTGAGCCCGGTCGCGCACGCCCCGCGACGCCGCCATGCGCGGCCTTGGAGGATGTCTATGTTCGCGCGTCCGACTCGAGCGCTGGCAGCGCTGGCGCTCGTCTTCTCGCTCGCCGCCTGCACGGTCGTGGTGGAGCCCTGGCCCAGCCACTGGACGATCTCGACCTCGACCACGGTCCGCGTCGCGGCGATCCAGGAGTTCCGGCCCAACCTCGGGCACGGCGCAACCTACCGCGTCGGCGACCCCATCAGCTTCCGCATCCGCACCAGCGAGGACGGCTACGTCACGCTCACCGCCATCGACCCGGACGGGTCGGTGTACGTCTTCGCGCGCAACATCCCCGTGCGGGGCGGGCGCTCCGAGATCATCGAGGGCCCTGGGCCACGCCAACGCTTCAGGATCGACCCGCCCACGGGTCCGCACGTCGTCAGCGCGCACTTCACCCCCGGCCGCACCGACGGCAGCGTCGTCTTCATCGGCGTCCGCGGCTACGACCGCTGGCAGGCACGCATCCAGCTGGAGTTGCGGGCGTTCCCGCGCGGCGACATCGCCGAGACGCGCTTCACCGTACGTCGTTGAGGGGGGGGCAGCGGCGAGGCGTGCTGCGAGTGCGGCGCCGGCTGGGGGCGCGGGGGTGGGGGACGCGGTTGCCTCGGCACGGTCGCTACGGGCTCCCCAGCCGGCATGGACCACGTCCGCTGCGCGCCGGCACCCGTCGATCCGTAGGCCGTGCGGTAAACTAGGGCAGCGCAGCACGTGACGGGGCCGCTCGCTCGGGTCGCAGCGGCGCTCCGATTCGGGTCGAAAGGCAGGCGAGGGTGGCAGGTCATAACAAGTGGTCGCAGATCAAGCGGAAGAAGGCCGCGAACGACAACCAGCGCGGGAAGATCATCAGCAAGCACATCCGGGCGATCCAGACGG
>PXAU01000113.1 GCA_003567075.1 Trueperaceae bacterium | reverse complement strand
GCGGGGAGCGGCTTCACGAAGAGGGCCGGCGGAAGGTGCTCGAGCCGTTCCACGGCCACCGCTACCATGAGCCAGAACGGATCGCCACAGGCGTAGCCCTCGGGGTACACGTGGAGTTCGTAGGCCCTGCCGCGAACGGCGGCGGGGACGCTCGCCTCGACCGGCATGAAGGCCTGCCACAGCGCACCGATGTCGCCGTAACCGGCCCGCGTGACCATCCCGACGAGCAGCAACTCGCCGTGCCTGAGGACGTTGGGTTCCGTACCGCTCGCCATGGCCTGCCCCACCTCCGCGACGTGGACGCGCCGCTTGCGCACCGAGTTCGACGCTCCATGCTACTCCGTCGCTGCCGGCGAGCCGAGCGACGGGCGAGCCGATGCCGGCGAGCCGAGCGACGGGCGAGCCGATGCCGGCGAGCCGAGCGACGGGCGAGCCGAGCCGCGGGCGGCCAGAGCGGCGGCCGATGCGCGAGACGCCCTTGCGTGGCCAGCGCCTGCTAGCGCGGGAACCCGGCGATCACCGGTGGGAAGGTCGGGCCAACGCGCTCGAGCAGTTGGCGAACCTCCTCATCGGTCATCGACAGGTAGACCCGGAGGTCGCTCTCGTCGTCACTCTGTTGGACACCGATCCGATCGGCGCTGAGCGCGACGGTACGGTCGCCGATCCCGGCTGCTCCAGCCACTTCCAAGACCACCGCCTGGACGTGCCCGTCGCGTGACGAGACCAGGTCGGCCACCTTCGCCACGGCCCGGTCGTGCCGGTCGAAGACGGTGGCGCCTTCGAGGTCCGATGGCGTGACGCGCTCCCAATCGACGCTGTGATAGCCCTCGGCCGGAACGCGGTCGCCGATTCCGTTCGTGTCGTTCGTCGTCGTCATGATCGATCCTCCCCGTGCTGCGAGGCGGAACCGTGGAGCGCACTGCGTTGGCGCGACCCGTACGGTGGTGCATCTCGACCGTAGCACCGGCCCCGGCACGCGTTCGTCGGCGTCACCACCGCAGGGCAAGGCACCGGCACGGCGAGGCGAGGCGCCGGAGGGCGAGGTGGCGGCGCGGCCGGGCGCGGCGCCGGCCGCCCCTTGCCCTGCGTCACCGCAGCCGCGATACTCGCCCCATGCCCACGCGCACGATCATCGAACCGTTCCGCATCCATTCGGTGGAGCCTCTGCGCATGACCACCGAGGCCGAGCGCCGCGACGCCCTCGCGGCGGCCGGTTACAACCTCTTCGCCCTGCGCGCCGAGGACGTCCTCATCGACCTCCTCACCGACTCCGGCACGGGCGCCATGTCCAGCGAGCAGTGGGCCGGCATCCAGCGCGGTGACGAGGCCTACGCCGGCTCACCCTCGTGGTTCCGTTTCGAGGCCGCGGTCAAGGAGCTGTTCCCCTTCCCGCACGTGATCCCTACCCACCAGGGTCGCGCCGCCGAGAAGATCCTCATGGCCGCCATCGGCGGACCCGGCAAGGGGGTGCCGAACAACACCCACTTCGACACCACCCGCGCCAACGTCGAAGCGGTCGGCGCCGAGGCGGTCGACCTGGTGATCCCGGAGGGCCTCGACCCTGCGCTCGAGCATCCGTTCAAGGGCAACATGGACCTGGCGCGCCTCGAGGCGCTGCTACGCGAGCGCGCCCAGGACGTGCCCGCCGTGTTCATGACCATCACCAACAACTCCGGGGGCGGCCAGCCGGTAGCGCTCGAGAACCTGCGCGGCGTGCGGGCGCTGTGCGACCGCTACCGAGTGCCGCTCATGCTGGACGCTTGCCGCTTCGCGGAGAACGCCTGGTTCATCCGGGAGCGCGAGTCCGGCCACGGCGAGCGCGACGTCGCCGACATCGTGCGCGACATCGCCGCGCTGGCCGACGGCATGACCATGAGCGCGAAGAAGGACGGGCTGGCCAACATCGGCGGCTGGCTCGCCGTGCGTGACGACGAGCTCGCTGCCCGCTGCCGCAACCTGCTGATCCTGACCGAGGGCTTCCCCACCTACGGCGGGCTCGCCGGCCGCGATCTCGACGCCATCGCCCAGGGCCTGAAGGAAGTGGTGGAGCACGACTACCTGCGGTACCGGGTGCGCTCCACCTGGTACCTGGGCGAGGGGCTGCACCGCGCCGGCGTGCCGGTGATGCGACCGGTAGGCGGGCACGCGGTCTACCTGGACGCACGCCGCCTGTTGCCGCACGTACCGCCTCTGGAGTACCCAGGGCAGGCGCTGGCCGTCGCGCTGTACGAGGCGGGCGGCATCCGTAGCTGCGAGATCGGTACGGTCATGTTCGGGCGGCATCCCGACGGCAGCGAGACGCCCGCCGCGCTCGATCTGGTGCGCCTGGCCATCCCGCGCCGCACCTACACCCAGAGCCACGTCGACTACGTGATCGAGGTGTGCGACGAGGTGGCCGAGCGCGCCGGCGGTCTGCGCGGCTACCGCATCACGCAGGAACCGCCGGCCTTGCGGCACTTCACCGCCCGCTTCGAGCCGCTCGCTTCCTGAGGCGAGGCCGAGGCGGATCGCTCACCACCACGAGGCCGCGCGCTGCGTCTCGCACACGCGCGTAGCGAAGGGCATGCCGGACGCGCGGATTCGCTCGCAGAGGCTGTCGAGCGGCAACTCGAGACGCTCGATCGCGACCTGCCAGCGGTCGCTGCGCAGCGTGGCGATGGCGATCGCACCGCGCGGGTCGCCGTCCGTGGGGCGGCTCACGCTGCCGGCGTTCGCCCAGATGCGATCGCCCACCTCGGCCACGTACGGCTGGTGCAGGTGCCCGGCGCACACCACCCGCGCCCCTGCCGGGAAGGGCTTGGGATCGCCCGGCCCCACGACCTGGTTCACGTCGCCAGGTGCGGCGTGCAGGCACACGAAGCCGTCGTCGAGCCGCAGCTCCAGCGGGAGGTGCGCCAACCAAGCGAGGCTCTCACTGCTGAGCTGTCGTTGCGACCAGGCGGTGACCTGCAGGATCTCACGCTCGCGCTCGGTGGCCTCCTCAGGGACGTCGAGCGGCCTGCACATGGTGAGGTCGTGGTTGCCGGCCACCGTCGCCACCTCGTGCGCCCGCAAGAACGCCACGCAGGCGTCGGGATCGGGCCCGAACGAGGCCACGTCGCCAGCGCACACGATCCGATCGACCCCGGCGCGCTGCAAGGTGGCGTACCCCAGCTCGAGCGGCAGCAGGCTGCCGTGGACGTCGCTGAGCACGCCGATGCGGCTCTGCATCACGCCGGACAGCCTACCAGCCGCGTCGCCTCGGGCCTCGCCGCTGCGGCGCGGTGCGCAACGCGGCTACTCGGAGCGCGCCACCACCGCGCCCCGGGCGCTGCGCTGGGCGCTCAGGAGCAGGTACAGCGCCACCAGCAACGAACCGCCAAAGTCGACCCAGCGGGCCGCCTCCGTTCCAGGTGCCAGCATGAGCGTCGAGAGCGCCGCGAGGACGCCCGCGTCGACAGCGACCTTGGCCCGGTAGAGGCGCCGCTGCGCATCGATCAGCGGCCCCGGACGCTCGCGCGCGAGGCCCGCGTACCGGCGCCAGAAGGCGCCGTTGAAGGCCAGTCCCAAAGCAGCGATGGTCACCCCGAGCCGCACGTCGCCACCGGGTACGAACGTGCCCCAGCGCCACGCCACCAGCAGCAGCATCACCGCGCCCGACACCGTGAGCGCGGTGGCGACCGCCAGCGTGGCCCGCCGCTCGAGCTGCGCCACCCGCTCCGGCGGCATCTCGGGCATCCGTCGCAGGCGCCGGAACACGACCCAGGAGGTCGCCAGGGCCACCAGCTCGACGCTGCGCCGCACGAAGTCGGCGAGCTGCGTGGTCGACTGGCTCAGCACGACCGCGATGAACGTGGCCAGCGGTCCCCACAGGCTCAGCAGCAGGGCCACGAGCGACGTGCGCTCGCGGCGCGCGTCGAGGTCGCGCACCGTCCGCGACACGCGCTACCAGCCGAGTGCTCGGCTGACGAGCAGCAGCGGCACCAGCGCCACCGCGGTGGACAGCGGCACGGTGAGCGTGTCACTGCCGCGGCGCGAGAACAGCTCGATGGTGGCCGCCACGGGGGCTGCCAGCGCCGCCGCCAACAGGCTCACCCACCAGGTCTGCTGGGCGTAGAGGAGCATGGTGAGGAACACCGCCGCGGCCGCGAAGGCGACCATCGCACCGGTGCCCTCGAGGGTCTTCGACCCTTCCACCGCCCGATGCGCGATCCTGTGCCG
The DNA here is from genome assembly GCA_003567075.1 of Trueperaceae bacterium. Classification (GTDB taxonomy): domain Bacteria; phylum Deinococcota; class Deinococci; order Deinococcales; family Trueperaceae; genus CSSed10-48. The sequence continues at coordinate 29,224 of PXAU01000113.1, read as the reverse complement.
GCCGAGGTACTTCCCCACCAGCGCGGCGGCGGCGTCGCCGAAGCCCCAGGCCATGACCGCCACGGCGATCAGCGGCCGCCAGCTGGGCCCGAGCCAACCCCAGAACACCGCGATGAGCAGCGCGTAGGTCAGCTGCCCCGTCAGCAGCTGGCGGCGGTACTCGCCACCCTTGAGCGTGCGATCGGCGAACAGGCGCCGATAGCTGGGGTGACGCTCCCACAGCAGCAGCACCGGGTAGCCCACCACCACCAGCGCGAGCGGCGCGGCCAACGCCTGGTACCAGTGCTCGAACAGTCCCAGCAGCAGGAAGACCGACATCGCGTAGGCGACGTGTTGCGTCTTGCGCACGAACTCGCGCGGTGCGGGCGTGAAGGCGCGCAGCGCGAGCGGCACTGCCAGCAGCGCCAACAGGTAGTAGCCATACAGGATCGCCACGGCGATCAGCGGGTTCGTCATCGGTCTTCCCCTCGGGCCGAGCGCAGCGGGGTCGAGGATGCCCCGGTCGACCGCGCCGCACGGCCGGCGTTCTGAGCCATGCATATCATACGACACCTATGTCTTGCAACGCCGTATCGTGTACCGTTGACGGATGGCCGACATCGACCGGCGCGTCAAGCGCACTCGCGCGGCCCTGGCCCGGGCGCTCCTGTCACTCGCCGCCGAACGCCCCTTGGCCGAGATCACCATACGCGCCCTCACGGAGCGCGCCGACATCGGCTACGCCACCTTCTTCCGCCACTACCCCAACAAGCAGACGCTCCTGCTCGACGTGCTCGGCGGCATCGTCAGCGACCTGGCCGACCTGCTGCAACCCAGCGCCGCCGAGGGGCACCTCGACGACGCGGGCCGGCAGCTGTTCACCTACGTCGCAGCGCACGCGCCACAGCTGCGTGTGCTGGTGTCGGCCCAGCGCGGCAGCACGCTCGAGCACGCGCTGCGCTCTGCCGTGCAGCAACGGGTCCTGGCGAGCCCCGACTTCCGCCCACCCGACGGCGTCCCGGCCGACCTGGCGGCCCACCACCTGGCCGCCGCCTCGCTGGCGCTGGTCGCCTGGTGGCTCGAGCACGACATGCCGTACGACGCCGATCGGATGGGTCGCGTCTTCGCGCGCCTCGTGGTCGCCCCGACGCTGGGTCCGTGACCGGTTCGGCCGAGGACGCGCGAGCCGGCGTCGCTCGCGGCGCGGTTCCTGCGGGGGCTGGGGCCGATGCCCCCACGAGACGGCCGGCGCCTTGGCACCACGCCACGCGCGGGCCGCAGCGGTGGTACATGTCGGTACTCGTATGGGTGATGATCGCCGCGGCGGTCCTCGCGGCGATCGCGCTCGAGCCCTCCATCGCCCGCACGATCCCGCTGGGCACACTCGAAGGATGGTTGCCATGAACATCGTCTGCTTCGGCGAGTCGCTGATCGACTTCAAGGACACGGGCCGTCTGGCCTTCCAGGGCTACGTCGGTGGCTCGCCCCTGAACGTCGCCGTCGCGGCCGCGCGGCTCGGCGCCGACGTCGGCTTCGCGGCGCAGGTCTCGCGCGACCTCTTCGGCGCCTACATCCGTCGCCACATGCAGGACAACCGGATCGACACGAGCTTCCTGCTGGGGTCAGACGCGCCTTCGACGTTGGCGTTCGTCGAGGAGGAGGGCGGCGAAGCGCACTTCTCCTTCATGGCCAACGCCACGGCGGACACGCTCTACGACCCGCAGCCGCGGCCCGAGCTCCCCGAGTCGCTGCGCCTGGTCATGTTCGGCTCGATCAGCCTCCTGCAGGAGCCTGCCGCGACCGCGATCGTCGAGACGGTGGCCAAGCATCGCAACCGGAGCCTGGTCGTCTTCGATCCGAACGTCCGCCCGACCTTGATCGAGAACCGCGCCACGTACCTCCAGCAGCTCGAACGCTGGTTGGCGCTCGCCCACATCGCCAAGGTGAGCACCCAGGACCTGGGTTGGCTCCATCCCGACAGGCCAATCGAGGACGTCGCCCGCGCCTGGCTCGAGCGCGGTCCGGACGCGGTCATCGTCACTCGTGGCGACGAGGGGGTGAGCCTGTTCCGGCGCAACGCCGACGAGCTCATGGTGCGCGCACCGCGCGTCGAGGTGGCCGACACGGTCGGTGCCGGCGACACCTTCACCGGCGGGTTGATGGTCCGACTGCTCGAGGACAGCGTACGGGACGTGGTGAACGTGACCAACGACATCTGGGACGACGTCCTGCGCTTCGCAGCGGCCGCCGCTGCGATCAACTGCACCCGGCACGGGGCGCAGCCGCCGCATCGGGGGGAGCTCGACGGCTTCCTCGATGACGGCGGCTGACGACCACGTGCCTGCACCTCGGGCGTGGCGAGGCGCTCCGCGAAGGCTCAGCGACCGAAAGCCCCCAGGACAGCGTTGAGCGTCGCGCTCGGACGCATCGCCGCCTCGGCCTTCTGCGGATCGGGCCGGTAGTACCCGCCGATGTCGACCGGCTCACCCTGCGCCGCCAGCAGCTCGGCGTCGATCGTCGCCTCGTGCTTCACCAGCGCGTCGGCCATCTCGGCGAAGCGCGCCCGCAGCGCCGGGTGCTGATCCTGTCGCGCCATCTCCTGCGCCCAGTACTGCGCCAGGTAGAAGTGGCTGCCGCGGTTGTCGATCTCGTGCACCTTGCGCGAGGGCGACTTGTTGCTCTCCAGGAAGGTCGCGTTGGCCCGGTCGAGCGCATCGGCCAAGAGCTGCGCGGTGGGGTTGCCCGTTGCCTCCGCCAGGTGCTCGAGCGACGCCGCCAGCGCCAGGAACTCGCCCAGCGAGTCCCAGCGCAGGTGCCCCTCGGCCACGAACTGCTGCACGTGCTTCGGCGCGGAGCCACCCGCGCCGGTCTCGAACAGGCCGCCGCCCTGCATCAGCGGCACGATCGAGAGCATCTTGGCGCTCGTGCCCACCTCCAGGATCGGGAACAGGTCGGTGAGGTAGTCACGCAGCACGTTGCCGGTGACCGCGATGGTGTCCTGGCCCGCCCGCAAGCGCCGGCAGGCGAAGCGCGTCGCCTCCACCGGGGCCATGACGTGGATCTCCAAGCCGTCGGTGTCGTGCTCAGGCAGGAAGCGTTCGAGCTGCGCGATCAGCTCGGCGTCGTGCGGCCGCTCGCGATCGAGCCAGAACACCGCTGGCGCACCGGTCGCACGCGCGCGCGTCACGGCCAGCTTCACCCAGTCGCGGATCGCCACCTGCTTGACCTGGCACATGCGCCAGAAGTCGCCCTCCTCGACCGGACGCTCCAGCAGCGTCGCACCGGCGGCCGACACCACCCGCACGGTCCCGGCCGCGCCAACCTCGAAGGTCCTGTCGTGCGAGCCGTACTCCTCGGCCTTCTTGGCCATGAGACCGACGTTCGGCACGCTCCCCATGGTGGTGGGATCGTACGCACCGTGCTCCTTGCAGTCGTCGATCACCGCTTGATAGACGCCCGCGTAGCTGCCGTCCGGGATCACGAACTTCGTGTCGTGCAGCTCGCCGTCCGCGCCCCACATGCGACCCGAGGCGCGGATCGCCGCGGGCATGGAGGCGTCGATGATCACGTCGCTCGGCACGTGCAGGTTGGTGATGCCCTTGTCGCTGTCCACCATCGCCAGCCGCGGGCGCTTTTCATAGGCCGCCTCGATGTCGGCCTCGATCACCTCGCGCTCGCTCGGCGGGAGCGCCGCGATCCTGGCGTACAGGTCGCCGAGCCCGTTGTTCGGGTTCACGCCGAGCGCCTTGAACGTCGCGGCGTGCTTGGTGAAGACGTCCTCGAAGAAGACCGAGACGGCGTGCCCGAACAGGATCGGGTCGGCGACCTTCATCATCGTCGCCTTCAGGTGCAGCGAGAAGAGCACGCCCTGACGCTTGGCATCCTCGATCTGCTCGGCCAGGAACGCGCGCAGCGCCCGCCGCCGCATCACGCTGGCGTCGATCACGTCGCCCACCGAGAGCGGCACCTTCGCCTTGAGCAGCGTCACCTGCCCTGCCTCGTCGACCATCTCGATGCGCGCGTCACCGGCGCTGGCCTCGTCCACGGTGGTCGAGACCTCGTTCGAGCGCAGGTCGCCCTCGCGCATGTGTGCGACGTGTGAGCGCGAATCCGCCGCCCACGCACCCATCGGATGCGGGTGCTTGCGGGCGTACGCCTTCACTGAGGCGGGCACGCGCCGATCCGAGTTGCCCTCGCGCAGCACCGGGTTCACCGCGCTGCCCTTGACCCGATCAAAGCGAGCGCGCACCTCGCGCTCGGCCTCGTCGCGCGGCTCGTCGGGATAATCGGGCAAGGCGTAGCCCTGCGCCTGCAGTTCGCGCACCGCCGCCTTGAGCTGCGGCACCGAGGCGCTGATGTTGGGAAGCTTGATGATGTTCGCTTCAGACGTGGTGGCGAGCCCGCCCAGGTACGCCAGGTCGTCGCTCACCCGCTGGTTCTCGTCCAAGTACTCGGGGAACACCGCCAGGATGCGCCCCGCCAACGAGATGTCGCGCGTCTCGACCGCGATGCCGGCGGCATCGGTGAAGGCCTTGACGATGGGGAGGAAGGAGTACGTCGCCAGGTGCGGCGCCTCGTCCACCTTGGTGTAGATGATCTTCGTGGTCGTCGTTGCGCTCATCGGCTCATCGGCTCCTTCAGTCCAACATGTAGGCGATGTCGTCCCACGGATGGCGGTACAGACCCTGCTTCAGACGCTTCTGGTCCAGATGGTGCCCCATGAGGCCGATGCTGCGACCCAGCACGAACAGCCCGTTGAGCGCACCGAGCTGAATGTACATGTCCGCCTCCTCGCGTGTCATCTCCGAGCGCAGCATGTCCGCGAACGCGATGCCGATGGCACCGTCGACGTTGAGGATCAGGTTGTTGCGCTTGGTCGTGGTGATCTTCTCCACCTCGACCGCGTAGCCGAGCAGTTCGGACGAGCCGAAGTGCTTGAAGACGTAGTCCTTGATGATGCTGACGCGCATGTCGGGGTTGTGGATGCTCTTGACCCGATGCCCGATGCCCTGGATGTTCACGCCCTTGCGCTTCATCTCGTCCACGAAGGCCTGCGGTGAGAGGCCGCGGTCGAAGGCCTCCGAGAACATCTGCGCCGCCCCGTCGACGGCGCCCCCGAAGCGCGGGCCGATGGTGAGCATGCCGCTCACCACCGACGACACCAGATCCTTGCCGGCGCGCGTGGCGACGATCGTGTTGTGGGCGCCCGAGACGGCGGGACCGTGATCGGCGGTGATCATGATCGCCATCTCGATGAACTTCGTGGCGTACGCCGGAAGCAGGCGCTTGAACCACAGCAGGCTCAGCACGCCGCCGAGGCCAAGGTCGCGCTCGAACACCTCGCTGATGCTGACGTTGCCATACATCAGCTCTTCGCCGCGATCGTCCGAGATCGTGCTGATGAAGGAGGCCGGCTTGCGGATGATGCCTTCCTTGACGGCCTTGGCGTAGTCCATCGGGATCACCGGCACCTCGGGCTCGGGCTGGGGCGTGATCACGCCAGCCTCGACCAGCTCGAGGTAGGTCTCCTTGATCTTCTCGCCGTAGTCGTCGTACGAGTCCGGCACGATGGCGCCGGCGCGCCGCAACGCGGCGTTCTTGGCGTCGGCGGTCTCGGCCTCGGAGCCCACCTTGGCGCCGGCGTGGCCGAACTGCACCTCCGTCTTGAAGGCCTTCGAGCAGGTGCCGGTCACCCACATCACCAGCGGCTTCGTGATGCGCTTCTGCTCGAGCGCCTCGACGATGTCGTACTCGCCGCTCCCGCCCAACTCGCCCAAGCACACGAGCATCTTCACCTCGGGGATCTGCTCGTAGCGCAGCAGGTGATCGAGCAGCGTCGACCCCGGGAACATGTCGCCACCGATGGCGATGCCCTCGTAGAGGCCATCGGTGTTCATGGCGATGGTGTAGTACTCCTCGTTCGAGAGCCCGCCGGACTTCGACACGAACCCCACCGAGCCGGGCCGGTGCAGCTTCGACTCGACGATGTTCTCGATGGTCCCGCCGGTGTTGCCGATCTTGAAGCAACCCGCCTTGATGCCGCCCACCGTGGCGGGCCCGATCAGCACCTTGCCGAGCCGCTTCGCCTTGATCGTGAGCCGCTTGGTGTCGCGCTCGGGCACGCCTTCGGCGATGATCGCGATCGTCTTCAGCTGGGGGACGTCGAGCGCCTCGTCGGTCGACGCGGCCGCCGAGCGGAAGGAGGCGAAGTTGATCATCACGTCGACGTCGGGATGCTCAGCGGCCGCGCGCTCGAGGCGCTTGTACATCGGGATCAGGATCTCGCGGCGGCCGAAGAAGAACTTGCTCAACCCATCACTGCCGGTGGGGTGGATGATGGCTGCCACCGACGGCGTCGCCCGCCCCGACACGTAATCGAAGTCGAGCATCCGCTGGGTCGCGTTGACCTGGTTGTTGTAGACGAACGCCTGCGTGTTCTTGTCGAACAGCTCGAAGGGAGGCTTCTCGTGCAGGCTCTCGGGTTCGGTCCGGGGCTGCTGGCCGGGGGTCGCCGTCGTCGTCACTCACATCCCACCCTTCAGGGCCATCGAGACGATCTTCGTCATGTGCGTCTCAGGGCCGTACACCTCGATCGGCACGCCGATCTCGTGACCGAGCTCGCGCATCATCCGCAAGCCCTCGCGGTAGTTCGGGCCGCCGCGCCTCACGTAGATCTTGACGCGACCGTCCTGCAACGGAACCTTGTACTCGCGCAGCGCACGGATGATGCCCTTGAAGGTGTTGGCGACGTCGGTGAAGTTCGCGATGCCGCCGCCGATCAACAGGATCTTGCCCTTCGGGTGCTTCGAGCGCGTCATCAGGTCGAGGATCGTCCTGGCGTAGAGGTAGGTGAACTCCTCGCTCGGGTCGCCCGAGTACTCACCGTAGTTCGCCAACTCGTCCATGAAGCCGAGGTCGGTGATGGTGTCAGCGAAGATCACCGAGGCACCGCCGCCGGCCACCATCGTCCACACCCGCCCCTCGGGATTGATGACGGTGAGCTTCAAGGAGGCGCCGGTCTTGGCGTCGAGCTCCTCGATGAACGCCTCCTCCTTCGTGGGGCTGCTGCCGAAGGGCGCGGTGAACTCGACCTTGCCCCAGCGCTTGCCGACCGCGAACTCGGCGGTGCTGTCGAGCCTCGCCGCCAGATCCAACGGGATCACGGCGTCCTTCGTGACCACCAGCGGGTTGATCTCGAGGAAGGCGTAGTGCAGGTCGACGTAGAACTTGAACAGCGCTTCGATGAAGCCGGCGAGGTGCGCGCGCTTCCCCGGCGGCACCTCGCGCAAGAGGGCCGACTCGATCTCCTGCGGGCTCGGAGCCTGTCCCACCGGCACGTGCAACCGCAGCGCCTTCGACTCCACGTCACCGACGTCGACGCCCCCGCGGTGATGGAACAGGATCTCGTCCCCATCGCGCGTCGACACCATCGCGACGTAGCACTCGTCCGAGGGGTCGTGCTTCACCAACGGCTCGATGAGGAAGTTCGTCAGACGCCCGAACGTGCCTTCGTCGAGCGGCGTGCCCGCCTCGTCGAACGCGCCGTGGATGGTGATGGGCGCCTTCGTCTTCGCCTCGATCCAGGCCTTGGCCTTGTCGAACGGCACGTCCACGAGGATCAGGTCGTTCTTCCCGCGCCGCTTGATCAACTGGTCCGGCTTGACGACCAGGCGTTCCTCGACCAGCCAGGGGTGCTGCTCGGGGAGCGCGGCCACGTTCGTATCGGGGCCCACGCTGACGAACTTGTCGTCGACGACGTACCTCCCGTCGGAGTACTCCCCGAGCAAGCGGGCCAGCATTCGCATCCCGTCTGCCTCTCGGATCGCCTTCTGTGCCATCCTACGGTCCTCTCTCGGCCGTCTTGGGCCGGCGTACTCACGCCTTTCACGTGACCATCCAAGGCTGTGCCTCCAGGCGTAACGCAACCCGGACCCCGGCGCTAGGGTCGTGTGCCCTGACACGCTTCGGTGCTTGCCGCGCAGCCATCGATCAGCCAACGCGACCCCTGCTCAGCGCGACCCCTGCTCAGCGCGACCCCTGCTCAGCGCGACCCCTGCTCAGCGCAGTGCCTGCTCAGCACAAGCACAACCCTTCATCGGCTGCTCAGCCCTTGACCAGCTGCTCAGCCCTTGATCACCACGAGCGGCTTGAGCCGCGCCACCTTGCGTGACAGGTCGGCCTGGTGAACCACGTCGACCACGTCATCGACGTCCTTGTAGGCGTCGGGCTGCTCCTCGTCGAGCCCGCGCCGGCTGGCGGCGCGCGCCTCGATGCCGCGCGCGGCGAGTTCGGCGCGCACGTCGCGCCCCTTGGCGGCGCGCAGGGCGGCCTTGCGCGAAAGGGCTCGGCCCGCGCCGTGGCAGCTGCTGCCGAAGGCGTCGCGCATGGCGCCCTCCGAACCCGCCAGCAGCCAGCTGGCACGGCCCATGTCGCCGGGCACGATCACAGGCTGACCGACGTCGCGGTAGCGCGCCGGAACGTCCGGGTGGCCGGCCGGGAAGGCCCGCGTGGCACCCTTGCGGTGCACGCACACCTCGACCGCCTCCCCGCCGACGTGGTGGCGCTCGACCTTGGCGATGTTGTGGGCCACGTCGTAGACGAGTTCGAGCCCGAGGGCGGACCAAGGCCGTCCGAACACACCCTCGAAGGTCTCGCGCACCAGTCCCGTCAGCAGTTGGCGGTTGCAGAAGGCGAAGTTCGCGGCGGCACGCATGCCGCCCAGATACGCCCGCCCCTCGTCGCTGTGGACCGGTGCGCAGGCGAGCTGGCGGTCGGGCAACTCGATGCCGTACCGTTCCGGCACGCCGCGCAGGGCCCGCAGCGCGTCGTCGCACACCTGGTAGCCGAGGCCACGCGAGCCGGTGTGGATGAGCACGCACACCTGCCCCTCCACCACACCGAAGCGCTCCGCGGCCAGCGGGTCCTCGACCCGGTCCACCACCTGCACCTCGACGAAATGGTTGCCCGACCCAAGCGTGCCGCACTGATCGGCGCCGCGCTCCAGCGCGCGCGTGCTGAGCGCGTCCGCCTCGGCCCCATCGATCCGGCCGTACGCCTCGCAGCAGGCCACGTCGTCGTCGCTGGCGAACCCCAGCGCGCGCAGGTACGGCACCCCGCCCTCCAGCAGGCGCCGCAGTTCGCGCTGGGCAAAATGGTGCCGGCCCGGCGTCCCCACGCCCGCCGGCACGTTCGCCTGCAGCGCCGCGGCCAGATCATGCAGGAGCGGGCGCACGTCGGCTTCACCCAGGTCCGATCGCAGCAGCCTTACGCCGCAGTTGATGTCGTACCCCACGCCACCGGGCGAGATCACGCCGCCCTGCGACGGGTCGGTGGCGGCCACGCCGCCGATGCAGAAGCCGTAACCCCAATGGATGTCCGGCATGGCCAGGCTGGCGCCGCGGATGCCCGGCAGGCAGGCGACGTTGGCGACCTGCTCGAGCGCCTCGCCGGTGGCGAGGTCGTCCATCATCGCCTCGGTCCCGAACACGATGCCGTCGACGCGCATGCCCGGCCGGGCAGCGCGTGGGATGCGCCACCGCACCGCGTCGATGCGTTCCAGGCGATCACGGAGGTTGGTCGCAGCCATGCTGACCTCCAAGGGGGCGCGAAGGTAGCGCGCGCGTCACACGTCGACGATCACCTCGGCCAGCCAACGCCCGCGCACACAGCGCACCTTGAGTCGATGGTAGGTGATGGCCTTCACCTCGTGGGTCAGCCGGTGACGCGACGGGTCGAGCGCTTCGCCGAACGCGCGCACCCGCAGCCCACCCGCTACCCGCTCGACGCAGCAGCGCCGCGCCAACCACCGTCGCGTCTCGACCGTGGCGAGCAGCTCGCTCAGCAGGTCGACGAGCAGGTCGGCGGGGTCGTCACCGGGCACCTCGAAGGCGCAGCCCTCGGCCTCACGCACGCTCGATGGCTCCTCCACCAGGAGCGACAGGAGCGCCTGGCAGGCCTCCTCGAACAGCGCCAGCAGGCTGGGCGCGTCGATGACCAACGCAACGTCGGCGGTGTGGTCGCGCAGCGCGAAGGGCATCGCCTCGATGGTACCGCCCGCGCTCGCTGCTCGGGCTCCGGAGGGCGCAGGTCGAGCACAGCCGTTCGCTTGCGGGGCTGCACCATCCGGACTAGCATGAAGGTACGGACTAGGGCGCCGGCCCTCGACGTCATGCTCGTGGGCCCACGCCTCTCGGGGGAGCCTGATCGCACCGCTGGGTTGCGATCCGGGCACTGCTTCTGCGCGGTGCCCCAGCGAAGGAGGAGCGCGGCGGAGCGGCCTCGCCAACCAGCCACGGATGCACCACACGACACCGTCGCCGGTGCGACGCGGGGCCCGACCCAACGCCGCTTCCCGCCGTCACAGCGGCCCCGTCGCTCGCGCACGCGAGCACAGAAAGCGAGGTGGTCGATGCGGCACGCGTGCATGACGCTCGTCGCCGTCGCCCTCGTCGTCTCGGCCGCGGCCTTCGCGCAACGCCTGCCGCCCGGCCTGGGCAAGGCGGGCACGACCCCATCCGATCCAGGCGGAACGGACCCCACGTACCACGAGCCGTTCACCGGCACCGACCCGGCCGACGTCTTCTTCGGCTTCCTGACGATCGGTAACGACCCGCCCTGGACCGGCACCCTGACGGGTTCGCACTACCGTCTCGAGAACGCCACGGCGCCCGGCGCTGCGCGGTACGTGTACCTGGCCTCACTGCCGGGCCGGCCGGGTGCGTTGACGCAGGGGACGGTGCACGTCGACGTCGCCGTCGAGGTCGCCTACGACCCGTCGTACGGCGCGGCCGCGGGCGTGCTGTTCAACCTGGACGTCGACACCCGTCACTACCTTGCACTCGTCGTCAGCGACCTCGGCTACTCGGTGTACGTGCACGACGAAAGCGGCCTGTACGAAGCCACCGCGGACACCAGTGACGCCATCCGCCTCGGAGCGACGAACCGGGTGACCGTGCGCACCATCGGTACCGACGTCCAGCTCGAGGTGAACGGCACCAGTGTCGGCAGCATCAGCTTCGGTGCGCCACCAACGGGCGCCATCGGCATCATCGCGCTCGGCGCCGGCGTCTACACCTTCTCCGGCTTCACGTACGAGGCGCCCTGAGGGAGGCCCCATGCGCGTCCGTCCCACTACGCTGACGATCCTGCTGCTGAGCCTCGCCTCCACGCTCGCGAGCGCCCAGCACACGCTCGAGACCTACGTCAACCAGCCGATGGCGTACACCATCGGCGTACCGAGCGGTTGGGTGACCTCCACCTCGCCCGAACACGACTACCTGAACGTCCAGCCGCCGCAGGGGAGCCCGGAGTTCGGGCGTGCCGCCATCGAGATCGCCATCGAGGAGGCCTATACCGGCACCCTCGAGCAGGGCATCGACGAGGTTCTGGATGCCTTCCGAGCCTCCGTACCCGACCTGCAGATCGTGTCGCGCTCGGGCGCCTCGATCACGGGCCTACCGGCGGCCATCGTCGACATCCGCGGCACCATCCAGGGGCAACGGATCGCCTACCGGCTGGTGTTCGTGCTGCACGGGCAGCGCGGGTACGTGCTCTTCCTCGAGGCACTCGAGGAACACCTGGCCAGCTACGCGGCGCTCTTCGACCAGGTGCTGGCATCGTTCACCCTCACCGACGTGGCAGCGCCCCGACCGACGCCGCCCGGCCCGGCCACGACGAGCTTCGCCGGCGTCTTCGTCGGCGACCAGATGACGCTCGCCCTCGAAGCCGCCATTCCCGGCGTCCATTACGTGGGCACCCTGCAGCACGGCGAGGCGCGCTACCCGGTCACCGCGCAGGTGACACCGCAGGGCCTGGCGGGCTCGTTCGAGAGCGCTGGGCACCGCTTCGATTTCAGCGCTACCCTCGAGCGCGACGTGCTCACGTTCGTCACCGGCGGCACCAGCTTCGTGCTCACCCGTCACGGCGCCGCGCCCGAGCCAGATCCGTGCAACCCCCTGGTGCCAGGCTCCTGCGAGCGCTCGACGCCCGCGCCGCCTGGACCGGACCGGTTCGAGGCGCCCTTCACGCACGCCGGCACCGTCGGCACGCTCCCGCTCGGCGGCAGCGCCCGCGGCCGCCTCGACGGCGCGGCCGGCACGACCGACGCGGCCAACGCGGCGGTCTACCACACCTACCTCATCGACGTGCCCGCCGGTGCGAGCCGATTGGTGCTGGAACTCGAGGCCGACGCCTACCTCGACCTGGCGGTGAAGTTCGGCTCGGACATCCAAAGCTACGCACCGCACGAGCAGGGCGGCGACTGGGACGCGTTCGACACCAGCGACGCGAGGCAGAAGACGACCGTGATCGAAGCGCCGGCGGCAGGGCGTTGGTACGTCGACGTCGTCAACTGGCTAGGCCCTGGGCAGACGGCCACGTACCTGCTCACGGTCCACGCACCGGCCGAAGGAAGCAGACCGCCCACGCCGAGCCCGGCACCCAGCCCGATCGCGGCCGAGGTACCCGACACCTGTCTGTTGCTGCCGCTGATGCCGGCCGCAGCCACGGCCGGCCCCCCGCCGGTGATCGAACTCGGCACACGGCTGGTGTACTACGCCGCCGCGGCGAGCATCCCCGGCGAGCGGGGACAGCTCGTGCAGGACGACAACGGTCATTGGATCAACCGAGAAACCGGCGAGCGTTACTCGGAACACGAGATCCCCGGCGCAGGAGGCGAGAGCTTCGAGGTGCTCCACGTCGGCTACCTCGACGAACGGACTGTCCAGTTGACCCAACGATCCTACCTCATCGACGGCACGACGGGGCGAACGGTGTACACCGCCGAAGCCGGCACCGTGTCGCACGCCGGCTGCGCCGGCGACTTCTGGGTCCACCCGCATGTGCTCACCGCACTCCCCGACATGGACCAGGACGGCACACGCGTGCTGCGCATGCCCTACCAGCTCGGCGAGCTCGTCTTCGACGCGATACGGATCCACACCACCACCGCCGCCGGCTTCACCGCCTACGTCTACGATCTCGACTCGGGGCTCCTGCTCTACTTCGGCAGCCACACGGTCGGGCCCGACATCCTCACCCCGTACTCGAGTGAGGTGAGCGGGCCGGGACGCGGTTCCACGCAGCTGACGAACGGCTGGATCCGCGACATCCAGCAAGTGGACGTCCCCTGGCGCGACGCGCCGACGCCCGAGTGGGTGACGCAGGTTCGCGAGATCGACTACGAGGGCACGCTCACCGTGGTCGTCCCAGGCTCGCCTACCTTCCCGTTGCCGGTCCACCAGCACGTGCAGGTGGGTCACCGCGGCCGGGACTGGTTGCAGGTTCGGACCGACTCGTTGCTCTACTCGTTCGAGCAGCAACCGGTCGGCATCGAGCAGCACGTGACCAGCCACGGCCCTGCCAGCATCGGCGGGCTGTGGGTCGCTCCGCAGGCGCTGGCGCGCCTCACGCAGGGTCAGCGAATCGACCACTGCGACATCACCGGCTACACGACCAGCGTGGCCGCAACCAGCGCCGACGTCGTCACGATCAGCGAGGCGGGCCCGCTACATCGCAACGACTACGTCTACGACGTCCGCACGGGATTGCTCGTGTCGACGACCAGGGTCCAGCAACTGGGCGAGTCGCAACACGTGCTCGAACTACGGCTCGTGGGCGGCCCACGCTGACGGTCCGGTGCCGCACGGCGTCCGCCAGCGCCTGAGCGCATGGCGGCGGCGCGCAGCACGATCCGAGCGGCGCCGCGCCACCGAACCCTCGCGGCGCCGCCCTTCGCTCAACCGAGCTCCAGCGGTCCGCCCTGCTCGCCGTCGAACCACGCCAGCTCGACCTCGAGGCTGTGCTCGATGCCGCGCGTGCCCTTGTCCTCGTCCTCGGCCTGCACCTCCAGCACCAGGCTCTCGGGCAACGTCAGGGTCAGCTCCTCGGCACCTTGCCGCAGCACCACCTCGCCGCCCTCGACCTTGTCGGCCAACTCGCGCAAGAACGCTGCCGCGGCAGCGCGCGCCATGCGCTCCTCGCTCTTGAACAGACGCGTCTCCTTGCCCATCGTGCACCTCCAACACCGCTCGTGACGGGACGCTCAGCGGGCGATCTCGACACGATTGCGGCCACTCTCCTTGGCTCGGTACAACGCACCGTCTGCAAGCTCGACCAAGCCTTCTTCATGTTCGACGGAGCGGTTCGGGTACGCCACGCCACCGACGCTGACCGTCACACGCACGGCGACCTCACCCTCCATGACGGCACTGTCCTCGACCAGGCGTCGGATGCGCTCCCCGACGCCGCGCACGTCGTCGCTCGATGCGGCGGGCAGCACCGCCAGGAACTCCTCGCCCCCGTAGCGCATGAGCACGTCACCCTCGCGTAACGCGGAACGAGTGAGCGCGGCGATCGAGCGCAGGACCCGGTCACCGACGACGTGCCCGTGCGTGTCGTTCACTGCCTTGAAGTGATCGACGTCCAGCATCACCACCCCCAGTGGTGTGCTCGCCCGCACTGCCCGACCGAACTCCTCGTGCAGGCGCAGCAGGCCGAAGCGCCGATTGTAGGCACCGGTCAACGGGTCGAGCGCTGCCAAGGTCTGCAGACGATCGTGAGCGAGAGCGTTGTTCAGGGCCAAGCCGAGCCCGTGCAGGAACAGCTCGAGGCGCGTCCTATGGTCGGCCTCGAAGTCCTGCTCGGCGGCCAGGACCACCGCTCCGACCGGCACGCCCTTGTGCGAGATCGGCAGCACGGCCACGACTCGAGGCCGGAAGTCCACGACGACGGCGTCGACCTGCACATCGCGAGGGATACCCGCGAAGCGCGTTCGACCGCTCCGCATCACCTCGCGAACGGGTTCGCTCGACACCAACCCGTTGGCGTCGCGAATCCCCTGCGCTGCTGCGACCTCCAGTTGACCGTCCGCGTCGTAGACGATCGCTCCAGCGGTCGCGCCGGTGTGCTCGAGCAACTGCTCGAGCGCGTTGCGGGCGAGCCCATCGATGGCCAACTCACTGGTCAGCATCTCGGCGAACGAGCGCGCCGCAAACTGGGTCTGCGTCGCCACGGCCAGCGCATCGACCAAGCGGTTGAAGGCCCTCGCGCTGTCCCCGATCTCGTCCTCGGAGTCGACGTCGATGCGAAACGTGTCGGGCGTCATGCGCGCGGTCTCGATCTGGGTCGTCATCGCGCCGAGCGTGCCCTCGACGCGCCGCATGCCGCTGGCGAGTGCCCGCAACCGCTGACCGACGATCAAGCGCGCCAGGGCGTAGTTGAGACCGCCCGCCAGTGCGCCGGCGACCAAGCATGCCGTGACGAACGCTGGCGTGAACGCGATCGAGGCTGGGACACCGAGCCGCTCCACGAAGAACGGGAACACGACACCGATACCAAGGCCCAACACGACCATCCAGATCGCCAAGTCATGAAACACTCGCCGAGTGAATCGCACGGTCCACGCCCCTCCCCTCGGGAACCAGCCGGTTCGCTCCGAACGGGTATGCTCCGAGCATACAGGGGTGCGGCCCGAGCGACTTCGCGACGCAGACTCGGCGAACGCGGCGCCAGGCCCATCTCTTGCGTTCCTCGGACGTTTCGATCCCGTCCAGAGCTGGCGTGCAAGGAGCGTGTACGACATGCCCGGTTCGCTGTTGACGATGTTCGGTTGGCGCTCGTTCGTATCCATGGCGCTTCTGCTGCTCCTCGCCGCCGCCTGCGCGCCGTCGCCGCAGCGCCTCCCGTCGGGCGAGTGGGAGCGCACCGCGCGCGGGTCGCACATCGACTACCTGGAGTTGCGGGGCGCAGCGCACGACCCCGAGGCCGGCGCTGCGGTCGCGCGCCTCGAGACCTTCCTGGGCCAGGTTGGCGCGCACTGGCGCGTGCCGGAGACCATCCGCTACTACCGCTTCGAGGACCGCGACAGTTTGCGTGAGCACACCGGCTGGGACACCAACGGGCGCGCCCTCACCGATCTCGACGCCGTGGTGAGCATCCACGCTGCCGACGCCCACGAGGTCGCGCACATCCTCACGGCGCCCACGGGGCGGCCCTTGCGCCTGGCCAACTTCTGGCTCGAGGGCATCGCCATGTTCTACACCTGGCCCGAGGTCTACTTCCCGCCCGAGGTCGTCGAGGAGCGCGAGCTACCGCGCACCATCGGTGTCTGGAGCGGTCGCAGCGTCCACGCCTGGGCGCAGGACGCGCAGCGCGACGGGACGCTACCGGAGTTGGAGCCGCTGGTCCACGGCAACCGCGCCTTCGACGCGCTGCCGCTCGACGTGAGCTACCCCGCTGCGGGCTCGTTCACCGCCTACCTGCTCGGCCCGGGCCACGGCGACCCGGCCAGGATCGCGGCGCTGCGGGCGTTCTTCGACGAGGCGAACGCCGCAGCGAGCACAGGCGCGGTCCTGGCCGCCTTCGAGCGCCATCTCGAGCTGCGCCTGGCCGAGGCCGAGACCGGCTGGCACGCCTTCCTCGACGGCTGGGACGAGACCGCGCTGCGCTGACCCGGGTGCTGGCGGAGGGGCATTCGTCGCCGCGCAGGCTCAACGCTCCGGGGGTGGCTCGACGATGTCGTCGGGACCGACCGCCTCGGTTGGCGGCAGCGGCAGCGGCCTGGCGATGCCCCGCAGCAACCGCCCCAGGATGTCGGTGCCCGTCACCACGCGCGGCCGCTCGCCCCACAGGAGCACCACGTCGTTCTCGACGATGTCGTCGCCGGCGGGGCCCGAACGCACCACGAAACGCCGGATCAGGTCACCCAGCAGGGTGCGCCCCTCGGCGATCACGATCGGCCGGTGGCAGTGCCGGTAGGGGTTGAAGCGCTCGGGTGCGAACAGCGCCTCGCGCAGGAAGTCGTGCGTCCCCAGCACCAGCCGTGGGGCGCCTGCAGCGTCGACGATCACCGCCCAGCTCTTGCCGGAGCGGTCGACCGCGCGCAGGAAGGGATCGTCGGCGCTGGCCTCGATGGCCGGGAAGCGCGGTCGCTCGCCCTCGAACGGGAGCCGCAGCACGCTCTCCGGATCGATCGGCTCGCCCTCGTCCTCGAGCGGCACGTCGTCGATGTCGAGGAAGTTGAGCGCGCCCTGTCCCTCGACCGCGCTGATGTCACTGCCCTCGGCCTCCATGTGCAGGCGGATGAGCCGTCGCAGGTCGCGTTCACGGTAGAAGCGGATCTCCTCGCCGCCCAGCCAGGCGTCGAGCACCATGGCCGAGGGCCGCGCCACCGGGTAGAGCAGCACCTGGTACACGCGCAGCAGCGGCGTGAGGCGCGCGGCCAGCGGCAGCGCGTTGCGGGTGAAGTAGGCCTGCGGCCCGATCTCCGCGAAGACCGTGATGACGACGGTCGAGAACAGGAAGGCCGCCACGCCCGTGAGCACCGACCCCGAGAGCAGCGCGAGCAGCACGTTCACCCCGACGTTGCCCCAGAGGATGGTGACCAGGCTGAAGTTGGCGTCGTCGCGCAGCCGCAGCACACGAACCGCACGCATGTCGCCCTTCTTGGCCTCCACCTGCAGCTCCAGCCTGCTGAGCGAGAAGAGCCCCAGGTTGAGGCCCGAGAGCAAGGCCGACTGCGAGAGGCAGACCAGCATGCCGAGCCACGTGAGGACGGTGGCGCCGATCATGGGCCGCAGGCGCTCAGGAGAGCCGCTCGATGGCTGCGTCCGAACCGATGAGCATTACCAGCGCGTTCTCGGGCACGCGCACGCGCGCCCCACCCTTCAGCAGCGGCCCGCGTCCGCGTGGGTGCACGCTGCCGGCGTCGGTGTCCACGCACACGCGCCAACCGTCGGTATGCACGGCCGCCGGCAGGCTGAAGGTGCGACCCTCGCGCCCCGCCACCAGCAGCAGGAAAGAGTCGTCGCGCACGGGCACGCCGCGCTCGTCGACCTCGCGCAAGCACTCACCGCACAATCGCATCGCCAAGGCAGAGGCCTGCTCGTCGTGCCAGTCGCCGTCACGCAGCTCGCGCCCGTCAGGATGGAACCAGGTCACATCGCGGCAGGTCCCCACGCCGGTGCCCGTCAGGAAGTTACGGCGCCGGAACACCGGGTGGGCGCGCCGCAAGGCCACGACGTCCCTCACGAAGCGTAGAAAGGCCTCTGCGTCGTCGTCCAACGCCCAGTCGTACCAGGTGAGCTCGCTGTCGTGGCAGTAGGCGTTGTTGTTGCCGCGCTGCGTCCGCGACAACTCGTCGCCGCCCAGGACCATCGGGATGCCCTGCGACAGCAGCAGCGTGGTCCACAGCCCGCGCTTGCGCTTGGCGCGCCGCAGGCGCACGTCGGGGTCGTCGCTGGGGCCCTCCACGCCGGCGTTGCTGGAGAGGTTGTGATCGTGTCCGTCGCGTCCGCCCTCGCCGTTCGCGCGGTTGTGCTTGTGCTCGTAGCTGACCAGGTCCTCGAGCGTGAAGCCGTCGTGAGCGGTGACGAAGTTGATCGAGGCCCAGGGCCTGCGACCGTTGTGGGCGTAGAGGTCGGACGAGCCGGTGAGGCGCGTGGCGAACTCCGCCAGGCGCCCCCGATCGCCACGCCAGAAGGAGCGCACCGTGTCGCGGTACTTGCCGTTCCACTCGGTCCAGGTCCAGGGGAAGCCGCCCACCTGGTAGCCGCCGGGACCCACGTCCCAGGGCTCGGCGATCAGCTTCACGCGCGAGAGAACGGGGTCCTGTTGGATCACCTTGAAGAAGGCCGAGAGCATGTTGACGTCGTAGAACTCGCGCGCCAGCGCCGACGCCAGGTCGAAACGGAAGCCGTCGACGTGCATCTCGCTCACCCAGTAGCGCAGGCTGTCGGTGATCAGCTGCAGCACGTACGGGTTGCCGGGGTCGAGCGTGTTGCCCGTGCCGGTGTAGTCGATGTAGAAGCGCGGGTCGTGCGGTTGCAGCTTGTAGTACGCGCGGTTGTCGATGCCCCGCAGCGAGAGCGTAGGGCCCGTGTGGTTGCCCTCGCCGGTGTGGTTGTAGACGACGTCGATGATGACCTCGAAGCCGGCGCGGTGCAGCTCGCGCACCATCGTCTTGAAGTCGTCGACCGCGCTCACCGGGCCGTTGCTGGAGTAGCGCGGTTCGGGCGCGAAGTAGTTGAGCGTGTTGTAACCCCAGTAGTTGGTAAGGCCGAGGTCGATCAGGCGCCGCTCCTCGGCGATCGACTGCACGGGCTGCAGCTGCACGGTGGTGATGCCGAGGCGCCGCAGGTGCGCGAGCACGGGCTCGCTGGCCAAGCCGAGGTACGTGCCGCGGAACTCCTCGGGCACCTCCGGGTGCCGCATGGTGATGCCGCGCACGTGCGTCTCGTAGATGATCGTCTCTTCCCACGGTACGCGTGGCGCGGCCACGGCCTGCCAGTCGAAGCGGTCGTCCACCACGGCGCCCAAGGCCGCGTAGGGGGACGAATCGCGCTCGCACGGGAGCTCCTCGGCGCCGCGACGCTGGCTGCCCATCAGGCTCTCGTGCCAGCGCAGCGGCCGGCCGATGGCGCGCGCGTAGGGATCGAGCAGGACCTTGGCGGGGTTGAAGCGATGGCCGGCGGACGGGTCCCAGGGCCCGTGCACCCGCAGGCCGTACAACTGCGACGGCCCCAGGTCGGGCAGGTAGCCGTGCCAGACCGGGCCGGTGTGCTCGGGCAGGATCACGCTGCGGCTCGGGGACGGGTCGTAGGCGCCGTCGAAGAGCAGCCATTCGATCCGCGTGGCGTGCTCCGAGTAGACGGCGAGGTTGACGCCGCGCCCGTCCCAGGTGGCGCCCAACGGGTAGGGTCGACCGGGCCAGACCCGCGCCTCGCCGAGCGGGCATGCCTCGGCCTGGTCAGGGACCACCGCCGTTGCTGATGGGAGCGCCATCAACCGCCAGTGTACGTCGGCCACACGGCCGCGTTGGGGCAGGCTTCACGCGGACGGCCACGTGTGAACGATTCGCTCATATGTCCAGGAAGCGCAACTCACGCTCCAGCCGGTCAGGCTCCAGGAGACCCGGCTCGAGCCGTTTGGCGAAGGCGAGGAGGCCGTCGCGGTCGGGCGGCTCGAGGAAGTAGCGGAAGGTCGCCAGGTAGCGCAGGACCGTCGCCTCGGCGAGGCCGAGCGAGGCGGCCTCGACCCGGGCGACCTGGGCCAGGTGCCCCAGCCCGCGCTCGCGCGCCGCCCGCAACGCCTCCACCAGGCGCCGCGAGGGCGGCCGGTCGGCCCGCGCGGCCCACACGGCGAAGGTGAAGGGCAGCCGGGTGGCGCGGTACCAGGCGTCGCCGAGATCGGTCTGGCGCGGCACGCGCCCGTTCACCGCTCGCGCCGTGACCGCCTCGACCAGTGCGTCGTCGCCGATCAGCAGGGCCGCGTCGTGCTGACGCAGCATCGCGTCCAGGTCGGGCGCTGCCGGCACGAGCTCGGCCTCGATGCCGTCGAGCTCGAGCAGCACCCGCAGCAGCGCCACGCTGGTGGCCGAGTGGGTGGTGACGGCGATGCGCGTGCCCTGCAGGGCACGCCAGTCGCCGTGATGGAAGAGCGTCACGCTGTGCACGGGGCCCAGCGTGGCGATGGAGAAGTCGGGCAGCGCCACCAGTTCGTGGCGGTGCCGCACGAACTCGACGCTCGAGACCAGCGTCAGGTCGACGTCGCCCGCGAGCAGCGCGGCGTTCAGCTCGGTCGGCACGCCCCGCACGAAACGCGCGCCCGGCCAGGGTTCGAGGCCCCAGTGCAGCGGCGCGACGTTGGTGTAGGCGACGATGCCCAGCACCTCGCTGGCCGGCACGTTCCCGAGCCGGGTCGCGTCGGCGGGGTCGGCCGCCGCCGCGGGCGCGACGGCCGACGCCGCGAGCGCGACGGCGTTCACGCGAACACCTGCAGCTCGTTATACAGCGCGTCGCGCCGTACCGGTACGCGGCCGGCGTCCTGGATCAGGCGCACCAGTTCTGCCTCGGTCATGCCCGCCTCCGTCACGGCGCCCGAGGCGTGCGCGATGCGCTCGTCCTTGATCGTGCCATCCACGTCGGAGACCCCGGCCGCCAGCGAGAGCTGGGTCTGCTCGGGCGTGATCATGATCCAGTAGCCCTTCACGTGCGGCACGTTGTCGAGGTAGACGCGGGCCACGGCCAGGTTGCGGAGATCGTCGAGGCCGGTGGTGTGCGTCCGCCTGCCCTGCGCTTCGAGCTCCTCGGCCAGTCGGTTGTTGTCGGGTTGGAAAGCCAGCGGGATGAAGCTGAAGAAGCCCTTGGTCTCGTCCTGCAGCCGCCGGATGCGGTCCATGTGGTCGAGCCGGTCCTCCAGCGCCTCGACGTGCCCGTAGAGCATGGTGGCGTTGGTGGGGATGCCGAGCTCGTGCGCGGTGCGGTGCACCTCGAGCCAGCCTTCGGCGGTGACCTTGGCGCGGGCGATGCGCCGCCGCACGTGCTCGGCGAAGATCTCGGCACCTCCGCCAGGCAGTGCCACCAGGCCGGCCTGCTGCAACTCGGAGAGGACCTCGCGGTACCCTAGGCGCGGGCGCGTGATCTTGGTGAAGTGGTGGATCTCGGCCGCCGTCCAGGCCTTCACCTGCACCCCCGGGTAGCGGCTGGTGAGGCCGTGCACAAGGTCGAGGTAGTACTGCCACGCGCGCTTCGGGTGGTGCCCGGAGGCGATGTGGATCTCGGTCAGGTTGGGGTGGTAGTGCTGGTCGACGTAGGCCCAGACGTCGTCCAGGTCGTAATCCCAGACGCCGTCCTCGCCGAAGCGACGAGCGAAGCCGCAGAAGCTGCAGCCCACGTAGCAGACGTTGGTCTGCGACAGCCGCAGCGAGTGCACGAAGTAGGCCTTGGGGCCCACCAGGCGCTCGCGCACCACGTCCGCCAAGCGCAGCAGCGCCGGCACGTCGCGGGTCCGGTAAAGCGCCATCCCCTCCTCGAAGCCGATGCGCTCACCGGCCAGGACCTTGTCGACGATCGGCACGAGCGCCGGGTCGCGGGTCCGGACGGCTGCGGGCTGCGTTGCATCGAAGGCAGTCACGACGTCCATCGGCGGCACCATAGCACGCGCATCAGTGCCGTCCTGGACGCCTGGAATGCACCGTAGCCGGGGCCACGGTCGCGCCCCAGCCGCACCGCTCTCGAGGAGCGCCGGCGGCGACGCGGGTGACCCCGGCGGCGACGCGAGCGAGACGTGCAGCGGCGCGGGGCTACACCGGCAGCGGCTCGGGCCAGGCGCTAGACGTGCAGGGCCCGACCGTCGACGGCCAGCGCGGCCTCCTTGACGACCTCGGCCAGGGTCGGGTGGGCGTGGCTGAGCCGCGCCACGTCTTCGCTGGAGGCGTGGAACGCCAGCGCCGCCACCAGCTCGGCGATCAGGTCGCCGGCGCGCGCCCCGATCACGTGCGCGCCGAGCAGACGATCGGTCTGCTGGTGCGCCAGCAGCTTGACCTTGCCCTCGGTGGCGCCGAGCACGCGCGCGCGCCCGTTGGCCTGGAACGGGAAGACACCCTTGCGGTACGGGACGCCCGCCTCCTTCAACTGCTCTTCCGTCTTCCCCACCGAGGCCACTTCCGGATCGGTGTAGACGACGTTCGGGACGAGGTCGTAGTCGACGTGCCCCGCGCCCGTGACGATCATCTCGACCACCGCGACGCCGTCGTCCTCGGCCTTGTGCGCCAGCATCGGGCCGTGGATGAGGTCACCGATCGCGTACACGCCCTCGAGCGAGGTGCGAAAGCGGTCGTCGACCTGCACGAAGCCCTTCGCGTCGGTCTCGACCCCTGCCGCCTCCAGTCCGAGACCCTCGCTGTAGGGCGCACGGCCGGTGGCCACCATCACCAGGTCCGCCTTCACCGCGCTGCCGACCTCCAGCTCGACCGACACGCCCTGCTTGGTGCGCTTCGCGCCGGCGACGCTCACGCCCGTACGGATGTCGAGTCCCTGGCGCGAGAAGACCTTCTCGGCCTCGCGCGAGATCTCGCGGTCCATGGTCGGGAGCACCCGGTCGAGGTACTCGAGCACGGTCACCTCGGCACCGAGGCGCGACCAGACGCTGCCCAACTCGAGGCCGATGGCGCCGGCGCCGATCACCACCAGGCGCTTCGGCACCTCCTGGAGCGCGATGGCGTGATCGCTGGTGATGATGCGCTCGCCATCGACCTCGACGCCCGGCAGGTCCGCGACGCGACTACCGCTGGCCAGGATCACGTGCTCGGCGACGAGTTCGGTGTCGCCGTCAGCGCCGCGCACGAGGACGCGACCGCGGCCCGCGAGTTCCCCCACGCCGGTGAAGCGCTCGATGCCGTGCTTCTTGAACAGGTAGGCCACGCCGTCGGTGTTGCCCTTGACCACCTGGTCCTTGCGCTCCATCATCGCCGCCAGGTCGAGGCCGACCTCGCCGACCACCACACCGTACGGAGCGAGGGGCTCGCGCGCCATGCGGTAACGTTCGCTGGCCTCGAGCAGCACCTTGCTGGGGATGCAACCGACGCGCGCGCAGGTGCCGCCAAGCGCCGGCTCCTTCTCGACGCAGGCGACCTTCAGGCCGAGTTGGGCGGCGCGAATCGCGGCGACGTAGCCACCGGGACCGGCCCCGATCACGATCAGGTCGAAATCTGGCATCGTCTCCTCCGGCGGCATGCTACCGCGTGCGCGCCTCCCGGCCCCTGATCGACGGTGGCGCCGGCGACGGACCTCGGGAGGAATCCGGCGTCTGATGGGGCATGCTGCAACGCCTTCCTTTCGTGCGGCCCCTGCTGCCACTCGCGCTCCTCGCGCTGGCGCTGCTGGCCGCGAACGCGATCCGACCGAGCGCCGGCCCCGCCACGGGCGCCGGCCCCGACACGACCGGCCCGACGCTCATCCCCATCGTCGACGCCAGCGAGCACCACGCCTCGGCGCGCGCCTACTTCGCCGGCGGCTGCTTCTGGTGCGTCGAGTCCCGCATGCGCAAGGTGGACGGTGTCGCCGACGTGGTGTCGGGCTTCATGGGCGGCCACGTGGTCGACCCCAGCTACGAGCAGGTGATCCGCGGCGATACCGGGCACCGCGAAGTCGTCGAGGTCCACTTCGACCCGTCGCACGTCGACTATCAGGTGCTGCTCGACGCCTTCTGGCGCCTCCACGATCCGTCCGACGCCGGCGGCTCCTTCGTCGACCGGGGCTTCATCTACACCTCGGCCATCTACGTGGTCGACGACGAGCAGCGGCGGTTGGCGGAGGGGAGCCTGGCGGCGCTTCAAGCCAGCGGCCGCTTCGATGCGCCCATCGCCACCGTGATCGAGGACGCCGGGCCCTTCTACCGCGCCGAGGCGTACCACCAAAACTTCGCGGCCACGAACCCGCTGCGCTACAACGCCTACAGCGCCGCCTCGGGTCGGGACCGCTTCATCGCCACCCAATGGGACGGTGATCGCACCGTCTACCAGCTGCCGCAGAACCTGCCCAGCTGGTTCAGCCAGCACCCGGGCGACGCCGAACTGCGGGAGACCCTCGACGACATCGCCTTCCGGGTCACCCAGCGCGACGGCACCGAGCGGGCCTTCACGCATCCCTACGACCGCCTGTACGAACCCGGCATCTACGTGGACATCGTGAGCGGCGAGCCGCTCTTCAGCTCGGTCGACAAGTTCGACTCGGGTACGGGTTGGCCGAGCTTCACCCGCCCGATCGAACCGCGCTTCGTGACCATGCACGAGGACCGAAGCCTGTTCATGGTGCGCACCGAGGTGCGCAGTCGCTACGCCGACTCGCACTTGGGGCACGTCTTCGAGGACGGACCGGCACCCACCGGTCAGCGCTGGTGCATCAACGGCGCGGCCTTGCGCTTCGTGCCGCTGGCGGAGATGGAGGCGCAAGGCTACGGCGAGTGGGTGAACGCGGTGACGGGCACGGTGGAGGACGACGCGGCCGTGCGTTGAGCGGGGGTGTTGAGTTGGGCCGCCAAGGTGAGGGCAGCGCCGGTACCGCTGGCGCTGCCCTCCTCGCTCCGCTCGGTCGCCCGAGCTCGGCCTCGAGCGTCGTCGATCAGACCTCGATCAGCATCCGGGTGGGGGTCTCGACCCCCTCCTTGATGCGCTTCAAGAACGTCACTGCCTCACGCCCGTCGACGATGCGGTGATCGTACGTGAGCGCGACGTACATCATGGGACGGATCACCACCTGCCCCTTCAGCGCCACCGGCCGCTCCTGGATGGCGTGCATGCCCAGCACGCCCGACTGTGGCGGGTTGACGATCGGTGTCGACATCAACGAGCCGAACACGCCGCCGTTGGTGATGGTGAAGGTTCCGCCCTGCAGTTCGTCGGGGCTCAGCTTGCCGGCCTGGGCGCGCTGGCCGAAGTCGCCGATGGCCTTCTCGACCTCGGCGAAGCTCTTGCGCTCGGCGTCGCGCAGCACCGGCACCACCAGCCCGCGCGGCGTCGAGACCGCCACGCCGATGTCGTAGTAGTCCTTGTAGATGATGTCGGTGCCGCGGATCTCGGCGTTGAGCTGGGGGAAGGTCTTGAGCGCGTCGATGGTGGCCTTCACGAAGAACGACATGAAGCCGAGGCGCACGCCGTGGCGCTTCTCGAAGGCGTCCTTGTACTCGGCCCGCAAGGCCATCACGGCCGACATGTCGATCTCGTTGAAGGTCGTGAGCAGCGCCGCCGTCTGCTGCGCCTGCACCAGGCGCTCGGCGATGCGGCGCCGCAGCGTCGACATCGGCACGGTCTCCTCGGTGCGCCCGTCGCCCGCCGGCGTCGCGGGGGCGCCCGGGGCGGCAGCACCAGGCGCACTCGGCGCGGGCGCCGGCGCCTGCGCGGCGCGCGCCGCGGCCTGCTCGACGTGCTTCTGCACGTCCTCCTTGAGGAGTCGGCCGTCGGGGCCCGCGGCCTTCACGTCGGCGGCTCGCAGGCCGTGCTCGTCGAGCAGACGCTGCGCTGCGGGCATCACCTTGACCTCGCTCGCCGGCTCGGCGGCCGCCTCGTCCGCGGGCTGGGCTACGGGCGCGGGCTCTCCGGCGGGCGCGGCCTCGCCGGCGGGTCCTGCCTCGGCCGCCGTGGGCGTCTCCCCGCTCGGCGCCGCGGCCTGCGCCGCCTCGCCGCCAGCTTCCGCGGCTGCGCCGCCGTCGACTTCGGCGATCACCTCGCCCACCGTGGCGCTCTCGCCGGCCTGCTTGCGGATGCCCGTCAACACGCCGTCGATCGGCGCCGAGACCTCGAGCGTGGCCTTGTCCGTCTCCACCTCGACGATCGGTTCGTCCTTGGCGACGGTCTCCCCTTCGCCCTTCAACCAGGTACCGATGAACACCTCGTTGATCGATTCGCCCACGCTGGGCACGGTCACGTCGACGCTCATGTCGTCTCCTCGGTGACGGAGCCCGGGCTCGGGCTCGCGGGATCGAAGCTCGCGCGATCGAAGCTCGCGCGCGGGCGCACGCCGGGCCTCACTGCTCGTCCTCCAGCGCCGCGCGCAGGAGCTCGGCCTGCTCCAGCTTGTGGCTGCTGGTGGAGCCCGTGGCGGGCGAGGCGCTCGCGGGCCGCGAGACGCAGGCGAAGCGCCTGCCTGCCACACGCTCGCCCCAGCGCACCCGCAGGAACCACCAGGCGCCCATGTTGGCCGGCTCCTCCTGCACCCACACGACGGGCACGTCGTCGCCGAAGGATGCCAGCGCCGCGGCCACCTGCTCGTCGTCGAGCGGGTAGAGCTGCTCCAGGCGAAGGATCGCGACGTCGTCACGACCGGCCTCGCTGCGCGCCTGCAGTAGCTCGTAGTACACCTTGCCGCTGCACATGAGCACCTTGCGCACCTGCCCGGGGTCGACCGCATCGTCGCTGATGAGCCGCTGGAAGCGGCCCCCCTGCATCGCTGCCAGATCCGAAGTGGCGGCCGGCAGCCGCAGCAGGCTCTTGGGCGTCATCACCACGAGCGGTTTGCGCCATGGCCGCAGCACCTGACGGCGCAGTAGGTGGAAGTAGTTCGCGGGCGTACTTGGGTACGCGACCTGCAGGTTGTCCTCGGCGCAGAGCTGCAAGAAGCGCTCCAGACGAGCGCTCGAGTGCTCGGGCCCAGCGCCCTCGAAGCCGTGCGGCAGCAGCAGGACCAGTCCGGACAGGCGGCGCCACTTCTCCTCGCCGCTGGCGAGGAACTGGTCGACGTAGACCTGCGCGGTGTTGACGAAGTCGCCGAACTGCGCCTCCCAGGCGACCAGCCCGTTGGGCCAGTCGAGCGAGTAGCCGTACTCGAACCCGACCACGCCCTGCTCGGAGAGCGGGCTGTTGTGGAGGTCGAAGATGGCGCCGTCCTTCGCGACCTGTTCCACGGGCACGAAGCGCTCGCCCGTGAAGGCGTCGTGCAGCACGCCGTGCCGCTGGCTGAAGGTGCCGCGCTCGCTGTCCTGACCGGTCAAGCGCACGCTCCGGCCCTCCATCAGCAGCGTGCCGAAGGCGAGCGCCTCGGCGGTGGCCCAGTCGATGCGTCGCTCGCCCCGCGCCATCTGCTCGCGCTGCTGCAGGAAACGGCGGATCTTGGGGTTGATGGTGAAGCCCTCGGGCACGCTCACCAGCGCCTCGAGCACGCGCTGCAGCGCCTCGCTCGCGACGCCGGTGTCGACGTCGGGCACGTCACGGTCGCGGCCACCCGCGAAACCTCGCCAGACGCCTTCGAAGGCCGAGTAGTGCGGCTTGAAGTCGTCGCCGCGAGCCACGCTCAGCTCCTGTTCGAGCTGCTGGCGACGGGCCTCGGTGATCTCCTCGGCCTCGCTGCGGGTGATGCCGCCCAACGTCAGCAAGCGCTCCAGATAGCCCTCGCGGACGCTGGCGCGCTTGCGGATGCGCTCGTACATGGCCGGCTGCGTGAACGACGGCTCGTCGCCCTCGTTGTGGCCCCAACGGCGGTAGCAGTACATGTCGATGACGACGTCGCGCTTGAAGGCGTGCCGGAAATCCATCGCCAGCTCGATCACCTGGGCCACGGCCTCGGGGTCCTCGCCGTTGACGTGGAAGATGGGACTCTGCAGCATCTTGGCGGCGTCGCTGGCGTAGTTCGTCGAACGACCTTGCTGCAGCCCCGTGGTGAAGCCGATCTGGTTGTTGACCACCACGTGCAGCGCGCCGCCCACCCGGTAGCCCTCGAGCTCCGAGAGGTTGAGGGTCTCCTGCACCACGCCTTCGCCGATGAAGGCCGCATCACCGTGGATGAGCACGACCAGGCCGCGCTCGCGGGCCTCGTCGCCGGCACGGTCCTGCTTGGCCCGCACGCGGCCCATGGCGACGGGGTTGACGAACTCGAGGTGCGAGGGGTTGAACGCCAGCGACACGTGGATCGTATCGCCGACCTGCGTCACCCAGTCGTTGGAGTACCCCAGGTGGTACTTCACGTCGCCGCGCCCGCGATGCAGTTCGGGGTTCTTGTCCTCGAACTCGCTGAAGATGGTGCGTGGGTGCTTGCCCATGATGTTGGCCAGCACGTTCAGCCGACCACGGTGCGCCATGCCGAGCACCACGTCGCGCACGCCCTGCGAACCGGCCTTCTCGAGCGCCAGGTCGAGAAGCGGGATGAGGCTCTCGCCCCCCTCGAGCGAGAACGACTTCGCGCCGACGTACTTCTTCTGGACGAACTCCTCGAACATCACCGCGTCGGTGAGCTTCGTCAGGATGCGGATCTGGGTCTGGCGCGGCAGCTCGAGGCGGTTGCGGGTGCGCTCCATGCGGGCCTGCAACCACTTGCGCACCTCGAGGTTGTCGATGTGCATGAACTGCACGCCGATGGCGCGGGTGTACGTCTCGCGCAGCGCGTCGATGACGTCGCCGACCGTGGTGGCGTTGGCGAAGGTGGTCGACAGGACGCGCTTGCCCATGTCGCTGTCGGTGAAGCCGTAGTAGCCGGGGTCGATCTCGGGGATGACGTGACCGCGTGGCCCCAACGGGTTGAGGTCGGCGACCCGGTGCCCCCGCACGCGGAAGTTGCGGATCAAGCGGCCAAGGCGCTGGGTGATCTCGGCGTCGGCTGCGCTCGGGTCGGGGGCGGGCCCGTCGGCGACGATGGTGCCGGAACCCACGTGGAACAACGAGCGGCGGGGGAAGCTGGGTCCGAACCCTGCGCGACCTGCCGGTTCGCCGTTCGGGGGCAACTCGGCGAAGTACGTGCGCCAGTCCTCCGGGACCTCGGATGGGTCACGGAGGTACGCCACGTACATCTCCTCGACGAAGGCGAGGCTCGCTGCGTTCACGCTTCTGTCGACGTCGTCCATGCACAACCTCGCTCCAGTCGGACCTGCCTTGGCCCGACCAGGGGCTACGGCCGGCGGCCACGCGGGAACGGGGCGGCCGGCATCACGCCGCCGTTGTACCACGCGCACGTGCCACGAACGTGGACCACGACACGCCTCCTGC
>PXAU01000200.1 GCA_003567075.1 Trueperaceae bacterium | reverse complement strand
TTGACGTCAGGTAGCGATCGCTTGTCGGGCGTCAGCGACCGACGTACGCGATCACGTTCTTGCCTGCCGGCACGGCGTTCACGCGCACCACGTCGGTACCGTTGACGAAGTGCCAGCGGTTGATCGTCGAGCCGGCAGCGATGGTGAAGCCGAGTTCGCCCATCGCCTTCGCGTACGCGGCCCGCAGCGTCGCCACCGAGGTGTTGCGGTGCTCGATCACCACGCCACCGACCATGGTCTGTAGCTTCGAGCTGCGCTGGAGCGCCGCGTTCAGGTCGACGCGGTCGAGGGCCCGCGTGCGCGGCGTCTCACCCGAGAAGCCGAGGTCGACGTCGGGAAGCGTGCCCTTGCCGGAAGCGACCAACTGCACGAGCAGGGTGCCGCCGTCAAGGGCCAAGGCCACGCCGGCGCGCGTCGGGGCCTTGGGGGGCGGGCGAACGTCGTAGATGCTGGCGTCGACCTGCAAGCGGGCGTCGGTGGCGAAGGCCACCGGGGCGACGAGCAGCATGAGTGCTGCGAGCGCGATCAGCGAACTGGAGAGCGGAGCGGAGCGGGACATGCGCACCTCCTCGGATCGGACGGGGTGGGGCCCGTCTCGAAGCGCATGCTGCGCCGCGGTGCGTGATTCCATCGTGAGTTCGCTCGGGCCGCCGGTCGGCGTCAGCCCGGTTCGAGTTCCTCGGCCAGGATCGCGATGGCCATGGTGAACGCCAGTGCAAGCGGCAGCCGATGGGCCTCACCAGCGCCCTCACGGACCACCGTGACGGGACCGTCGAAGGGGGCGCGCGCGGTCAGCCGCACGACCGCCCCGGGCATTAGGCCCTCCTCCGCCAGGTACGTCAGTACCTCGCGCCCTTGGTCCACGATCCGGGTGATCACCAGGCGCGCGCCGAGTGCCGCGTCGGTCAGCGGCGCACCGCGCGACTCGGGCACGCTGCCGTCGCGCCGCGGGATGGGGTCGCCGTGCGGGTCGTGGGTTGGGCGGCCGAGCAGCACGTCGACGCGCTCCTCGAAGTCCTCGCTGATCACGTGCTCGAGCCGTTCGGCCTCGTCGTGCACCTCGTGCCAGGCGTAGCCGAGCGCGCGCGCCAGGTACGTCTCCAGCAACCGGTGGTGGCGCAGCGTCTCCAGCGCGAGGTCACGACCCGCGGGCGTCAGGCTGGCCCCGCGGTACTTCTGGTAGCGCACCAACTGCAGCTCCGCCAGCTTCTGCAGCATGCCGGTGACGCTGGCAGCGCTCACCCCCACGGCCGCGGCCAGCTCGCGCGGCTTCACGTCCTCCTCGCCCAGCTCGTACAGGGCCTTGAGGTAGTCCTCCATGGCACGGGTGACGGGCGGGTGGCGCCTCATGCACGGCCACCGTCACTGCTGGTGGGCGTCTTCGCGTCGAGCTGCGGCGCTGACGCCGCTGGCATGCCCACATGCGGCGGCGCCTCCGGCGCACGGCGGCGCCAGGCACGCGCCACCAACCCGTGGCGCCCCAGCAGCAGCGCGAGCAGCAGGAAGACACCGGTCGCGCTGGCCATCGCACCGCCGATCGAGACATCAAAGGCGCGTGCCAACGCGTAGCCACCGAGGCTCGAGCCGATCGCGATCAGGCAGCCGTACGCCAGCATCCGTTCCAGACGATCGGTGAGCAGGTACGCCGCGGTGGGCGGCACGATCACGAAGGCCACGAACAGGATCGCGCCAACCGCGTCGAACGCCCCGACGGCGGTCACGCTCACGAGCCCGAGCAGCCCGTAACCCACCAACACCGGCCGCAACCCGAGGGCGGTGGCGAGACCCGGGTCGAAGGTGGCCAGCTTCAGCTCCTTGAAGAGCAGCAGCACGAAGGCCAGGTTGACCAGCGTGATCGCCAGCATCGTCGCCAGCGAGCGCGCCACGTCCAGCTCGAACACCCGCACGACGTCGAGCCAGGCGAAGGCGATCTCGCCCAGCAGCACGGCATCGGTATCCAGGTGCACGTCGCGGGCGTAGACGTTGATGAGCAGCACCGCGGCGGC
Organism: Trueperaceae bacterium; assembly: GCA_003567075.1. Taxonomy (GTDB): domain Bacteria; phylum Deinococcota; class Deinococci; order Deinococcales; family Trueperaceae; genus CSSed10-48. The sequence continues at coordinate 7,829 of PXAU01000200.1, read as the reverse complement.
GAACAGCGCCGGGAACACCAGTCCGATCGCCGCGTCGTGCTTGACGCGGCGGCTGCGGACCAGCAGGTCGGTGAGCCAGACCGTCCCCAGCCCTGCCAACGACGCACCGACGACGTGCAGGGGGGAGTCGAGCGTCCCGGTCAACAGGTACACCATCACGATGCCCAACAGGATCGAGTGGCTGATGGCGTCGCTGAGCATGCTCTCGCGGCGCAGCACCAGGAAGGCCCCCAGCAGCGACGCCGCGATGCCCACCAACGCGCCGATGAGGACGATGGTGACGCCAGGCTGGTCGAGCCAGCCCTGGAGCGCGGCGACGGCGGCGCTCATGCTCTACCCTCGCGCCGCGCGGCTTCCGACTCGGGTCGGACTGCCGGCGCCTCGCGCCTTGTCGCTGGCCCCTCGGCCCGCTCGCCGAACGGCTGCAGGAGCGTGCGGGCCTGCTCCTGGCCGACGTCGGTGAGCACCCAGTGGGTCCCCTCTTCGGGCATGTGGCGAACACGCTCCACCAGGCCACGCCGCTCGAGCCGTCGCAGCACGTGCGCGCTGCGGCGGCCGAAGTAGGCGTCGAGCATGCCCTGCTCGGTCGGGTAGGCGGGGTCACGGTGGTCCTGTGCAAGACGGTAGAGGTCGACCAGCACGCGGTGGCCGCGGAGGTTGCGGCGTTGGCTGGTAGCCTGCACCAGCTGCCACAGAACGCCCCGGCCCGGCGCCAGCAGCAGGGAGATGAGCACGATGCCGCTCGCCACCAGCACGATCACGGGACCCGTCGCCAGCCCGCGCACCGCGGCCGACAGCAGCGCCCCCGTCACGCCGCTCACGGCACCGAACACCCCGGCGAGCAGCACCATGCCCTCGAGCCGCTTCACCCACTGGCGCGCGGCGGCCGCCGGCGCGATCACCAGGGCGACCATCAGGATGACACCCACCAGCTGCAGCCCGATGACCACCGCCACCGCGATCAGCACCGTGAGGCCGAACTCGAGCGCGAGCACGGGGCGACCCAGGCTGCGAGCGAAGTCGGCGTCGAACGTCGTGACCTTCAGCTCCTTCCATGCGAGCGCTACCAGCGCCAGCGACACGCCCCCCACCGTGCCGATCACGCGCAGGTCGCTGGGCACCAGGGCCGCGGCCTGGCCGAAGAGGAAGGCGTCGAGGCCGGCTTGCGCGGCACCCTGGTGGCGCTGCAGGTAGGTGAGCAGGACCGTGCCGACGGCGAAGAAGAGGCTGAGCGAGACGCCGAGCGCCGCGTCGGTCTTGATCCGCGTGGTGCGCGTGAGCACGAGCACCAACAGCGCCGCCAGCGCACCGCTGATCAGGGCACCCGCCAGGATGGGTGCCAGTTGGCGCGAGCCTGCCACGAGGAACCCGAGACAGACACCGGGAAGGGCGGCGTGGCTCAGCGCGTCACCGAGCAGGCTCTGCTGACGCAGCACCGCGAAGCTCCCGAGCACGCCGGACACGACACCGACCAAGGCCGCGCCGAGCGCCACCGTGCGGACGGTGAAGTCCCCGAGCAAGGCCGCGAGTTCCACCTCGAGGGCCCCTCAATCCCCTGGCGGCCGCGCGGCCGCGCGCCGCTCCGGCGTGTCGGGCGAACCCGGCGCGGCAGCCTCGGTCGCGCCGGCGTCGACGCCCGCGGGAACGCTGCCTTGCTCCGCCGCCGACGCCCCACCCAGCAGCACCACACGGGGTCCGTAGGCGGCGCGGAGATGCTCGGCGGTGTACACGTCGCGAACGGGTCCCTGCGCGATCAGGCGCACGTTCAGGATCGCCAGCCAGTCGAAGTACGTCGCCACCGTCTGCAGGTCGTGATGGACCGCCACCACCGTCTTGCCGCGCGCCCGCAGGTCCTTGAGCAGCTCGACGATGGCCCGCTCGGTGGTGGCGTCGACGCCGGCGAAGGGCTCGTCCATCAGGTACAGATCGGCGTCTTGCACCAGCGCCCGCGCGAGGAACACGCGCTGCTGCTGCCCGCCGGAGAGCTGGCTGATCTGACGCTCGGCGAAGGCGTCCATGCCGACCAGCGCGAGCGCCTCGTGCGCCTCGTCGGCTTCGCGCCGCCCTGGCCGGCGGAGCCAACCGAGGCGCCCGTAGAGGCCCATCGTCACGACGTCGAGGGCGGTGGTGGGGAAGTCCCAATCGACCGAGGTGCGTTGCGGCACGTACGCCACGCGGTGGCGCTGGCGTCGGTAGGGGCGGCCGAACACGTAGACGTGCCCGGCCGCCGGGCGCAGCGCCCCGATGACGCACTTGAGCAGCGTGCTCTTCCCGGCACCGTTGGGGCCGACGATAGCGGCGAGGACGCCGGGCGGGACGTTCATGTCGACGTCCCACAGGACCGCGCCGCTGGCGTAGCTGGCGGTGAGGTCCTCGACGTGGAGCGCGAACGCAGGCTCGTGCATCGCCGCCGCACGGTCGGCCTGCCCGCGCGACACTAGGGGCGGTCCAGCTCCCATCGTTCCTTCCATCCCGCGAGCGCGTCGGGCCATGCGGCCACCTCGCCCCCCAGGGCGCGCACGACGGTGCCCACGTTGTGCCGGATCATACCCACGTACGTACCCTCGGGCGTTCCGGCGTCGCCCATGGCGTCGCCGAACAGCTCGCCGCCGATGGTGACGTCGCCGCCACGGTCACGCACCGCCGCCTGCACCGCCTCGATCGTGCGGGGGCTGATGGTGGTCTCGACGAAGATCGCCGGCACGCCGGTCTCGAGCACCAGCTCGACGGTCTCCCGGATGTCGGCGATGCTGGCCTCGGACTCGGTGCTGATGCCCTCGATGCCGGCGACGTCGAAGCCGTAGGCGGCGCCGAAGTACGCGAACGCGTCGTGCGAGGTGACGAGCGTGCGCTTCGTTGGCGGCACGCTCGCGGCGCTCGCGAGGGCCCAGTCGTGCAGCGCGTCGAGCTGGGCCGCGTAGTCGCGCGCGCGCTCGGCGGCAGCCTCGGCGCAGGCCGGCCGCAACTGGCCGATGACCTCGGCCGCCACGTCCGTGCCAAGCGCCCAGACGTCGGCGGCGCCCCACAGGTGCGGGTCGGTCTCGCCCTCGTACTCGTCCTCGCCCTCGAGCAGCCGTGCTGCCTGCACGCCTTCGGCGATGCGTTCGGCCAGCGCCAGCGTGGGGATGCGCTGGCCCAGGCGCGCCAGCACGGCGCCGAGCTGACCCTCGAGGTCGAAGCCGTTGTAGCCGATCAGCTCGGCGCGGCTCAACCGGTCCACGTCGCCGGCGGAGGCGCGGTAGAGGTGGGGGTCGATGCCGGGGCCCATGAGGGTGGTCACCTGCGCGCAGGGGCCGCCGACCACGGTGAGCATGTCGGCCACCATCTGCGTGGTGGCGACCACCGCGATGGGCTGGCTGGCCGCTTCCGCTGGCTCGGCCTGGGCATGGGCGGACGTGGGCCACGCAGCGCTCGCCACGAGGAGGGCGAGCGCCACGATCGCCTGTCGCGCCGAGCACCCGCGCGAGCGTGCGCGCGAGGCGATGTGCGAGTGTGCGCGCGAGGAAGCGTGTTCCATAGAGATCCTTTCAGTTCGCCAAAGCATGTCTTTTGGCATGCCTAAACCAGGCTACGCCTAGCGCGCTCGGTCCGTCAAGTGCGCTCGTGCCGGGTCGCGCCAGCGTCACCCCGGACGCGAGCCAGCACCACCTCGGCGCCAGCGTGCTCTCGGACTCGTGACGCATCGACGCCACCGCCGCGTGGTCCCTGGGCGCACGTGCGAAAGGTCGCGTCGCCGAGCGCTCTGCGCGACGTACCATCGGGCATGCGGGGGCGACCGCCCGAACGCACCCGAGGACAGCAGCCATGACGCTGCAACTCGCGCTGATCACGGTGCTGTGGCTGGTTGGTGCGAGCGCCCTCGTGCTGCTCGCCACCATCTGGCAACGCGGCCACCTTCGCCGGAAGCCCTGGCTCGCCTACTTGGCGACGGCCAGCGCGATGTACGCCTTCGGCTACGGCCTGGAACTGGCCGGCGACAGCGCCGAGTGGGTGCTCGCGACCTTCTACCTGCAGCACCCGGCCATCGCCTTCTCGCCCACCATCATCCTGCTCGCCGCGATCGACCTCGGGCGCCTACCGGTCCGGCTCGCGCGAGCGCTGCTCACCGTCACCGTGAGCGTCGCACTGATCACCATCGCGCTCGTGTACACCAACCCCTGGCACGATCTCTACCACGCCAATCCGCGGATGGAGCAGGCCGGACCCCTCAACCTGATCGCCTTCGACCCGGGTGCTTGGTACGTCGTGTTCCACGTATCGGCAGGCCTGGTGCTGCTGTTCGTGAACGCGGTGTTCGTGCGCACCTGGCTGCGTTCGCCGGCCGCGAGCGCGCGGCGTGGCCAGGCCGCGACCGTCGCGCTGGCGTCGCTCGTACCGTGGGCCGGCAGCCTCTTCTACGTGACCGGCGTCCTGCCCATCCCCGTCGACGTGACCCCCCTGGCGCTGGCCTTCACCACCGGGCTGGTCTACCTGGGCGTCACGCGCTACGCGCTCGCCGATCCCTCCCCCATCGCCCGCGACTTGGTGTTCGACCGCATGCAGGACCCCGTGCTGGTGCTCGACACCGAGCGCCGCCTGGTCGACCACAACCGCGCCGCAGCACACCTCTTCGCCGATGCGCCGAGCGCGCGGGTCGGCCGCACGCTCCCCGAGCTCCTGGGCCAGGACGTCACGCTGCGCCGCCGACCCTCAACCTCGGACACCATCGTCGAGAGCGAACCACTGGAGCTCGGCGGCCGAGCCTACGACGTGCGCATCGCGCAGTTGCGCGACGGGCGCAGCCGTCAGCTCGGTCAGGCGGTGGTGCTCCGCGACATCACCGAGCACGCGCGCATGCAGCGGCTGCTCACGCATCTGGCGCACACCGACGAGCTGACCGGGCTCGCCAACCGGCGCCGCTTCATCGACCTGACCGAACGCGTGCTCGAACGCGCTCGCCTGGCCGGCCAGGCGATCACGCTGGTGGTGTTCGACTTGGACCAGTTCAAGCGCGTGAACGACACCCACGGCCACCTCACCGGCGACGCCTTGCTGCGCGCGATCGCGACCGCCGCCGCGGCGAAGCTCCGCCCGACGGACCTGCTGGGCCGCTACGGCGGCGAGGAGTTCGCGGCGTGCCTTCCCGGTGCCGGCGCCCAGGACGCACGCAGTGCGGGCGAGCGGCTCCGGGCCGCCGTCGCGGCCACGACCGTCGAGGCGCACGACGGCAGCGCCGTCGGAACCACCGCAAGCGTGGGCGCATGCACCGTCGGCGCCGGCACGAGTGCAGACCTCGAGACGCTCCTTGCGCGCGCGGACGCGGCGCAATACGAGGCCAAACGCCAGGGCGGTGATCGCGTGGAGGCGGTCGAGATCAGCGCTTGACAGCCCTCAACGCTCGATCGGCAACCCCGCCGCCGCCCAGGCGACCATGCCACCCCTGACGTTGCGCACGTCGCTGAAGCCGGCCGCCACCAGCGCTTCGGCCGCTACCAACGAGCGATTATCGGTGCGACAGATCACGTACAGGGTCTCGTCCCGCGAGAACTCACCAGCGCGCGCTGGCACCGTCGCGAGCGGCACCAGCAGGCTCGCAGGCACTCGACCGGCAGCGAACTCGTGCGGCTCACGCACGTCGATGACGAGCGCGCCCTGGCTGGCCGCGGCGTGCAGTTCCTGCACGCTGACGTCGCGCACGACGCCCGGCGTGGGTGCCGGTACGGCCGACTCCCCGCTCGGCCAGCTGAGCGCAGCGTACGCGCCCGCCAGGGCGATCACGAGGACGGCGCCGAGCCAGAAGACGGGTCGGGTCAGGAGCACGCGCATACCCGTTTGTACCCATCGGTGCATCTGGCGTCAAGCTCGTGACCGCTGTCGGCAGAGGCGGACCCGCCCGCGACGCGGTGTCGGCTGGAGCCACGCCGCCTGCCATCACGAGGCCAGGCGCGGCCGACGCCGCGGCACCCAGCGTGGGCGCGAACCCGTGGCTGACACGCTCGCTCCAACATGCCCGCTAGACTCGGAGCATTCCGGCCCGGGCCGCCGACGGGGGACCGCATGGCCACGACAGCGCCGCTGCACATCGCACTCGAGGGCACCGTGAACACCCGCGACTTGGGTGGCTGGCCGCTGCAGCAGGGTGGGTTCACGCGCGCTGGCCGGGTCTGGCGTTCCGACGCCTTCACCCACGCGACCGCGCGGGACCTCGACACCCTGGCCGAGCACCGCGTCCGCACGGTGATCGACATGCGCACCGCCGCCGAGCGGCAGGAGGAGCCGCACCCGCTCGAGGGCGACACCCGCTTCGAGGTCATCCACATCGACCTCTTCGCTCCCGTCCTGGCAGCCTTCCTGCGAGGCCAGGTCCAAGGCGACCCGTACGACCTTGGCACCCATTACCGCGCCTCGTTCGAGCTCGCCCTGCAGGGATACGTCCAGGTCTTCGAGAGTGTTGCGCGTGCAGTGGACGGGCACGACGGGCCGGTCGTCGTGCACTGCACCGCCGGCAAGGATCGCACCGGCCTGGTCACGGCGCTGCTGCTCCACGGCGCGGGCGTCAGCGCCAGCGACGTCGCGCGCGAGTATGCCCTGACCGCCGAGCGAATCACCCCCATCCGTGAACGGTTGCTCGCCGACGGCGTCGCCAAGGGCTTCCCGCGCGCATCCTACGAGCGCCTGCTCGAAGCCCGGCCGGAGACGCTTGCCGACGTGCTGCATGGGATGGACGGCGAACTCGTCGCTGCCGCGCGCGTAGCGGCACGCCGGCTGACGTGACGGTGCGCGGTGCCAGCCGCCGTCGCCGCGATCGGCGTCGCGGCGGCCGAGTGGCGCTGGCTGCCATGCCGCGGGCGTAGTCCCGCCAGACCGCTGCCAGCATCAGCGCCACGGGCACCCAGGCGAAGCCGGCGCCAAGGAAGAACCAGTACGTGAGGATGGCAAGAGTCAGGAGCACGTGCTTCATCAGCACCCTCCGGCAGAGGTCGCGAGCGGCCCCGTCACGCTTCGTCACGGCCAGGCCGCGCAGGTCAGCGGCGCTCCCCAACGCATCGAAGCGCCCCTATCAGCCTCACCCTAGGGCACGACGGCAGCCCGAGCGTCGCATGGCATACGCTTCGCGATCGACAGCATCGAGGCAGACGGCCGCGCGCCCACAGAGGCGTCAGCGACTAGCCGCTCAGCTGGCCGATGATCGCGAACATCGGCAGGAACATGCCCGCCACGATGAAGCCCACGATCACGCCGAGGAACACGATCAGCATCGGTTCGAGGGCCGCGGTCAGGCCCTCGACGGCCTCGTCGACCTCGCGCTCGTAGAACTCGGAGATCTTCTCCAGCATCGCATCGATGGCACCCGTCTCCTCACCGATCGCCACCATCGAGGTGACCAGCGGCGGGAACACCTGCGGGTACTTCTGCAGCGTGACGCTCACCTGCTCGCCGCGCTGCACCGCGTCCTTCGTCTCGCTGAGGATGTCCTCGACGATGATGTTCCCGGCGGTGCCCTTGGTGATGTCGATCGCCTCGACGATGTTGACGCCGCTGCGCAGCAGCAAGCCGAAGGTCTGCGCGAAGCTCGCGATCGAGCTCTTCTGGATCAGCGTCCCAAGCACCGGCAGCCGTAGCAACACCCTGTCGATCACGTGACGGCCGTTGTTGGTGCGGTAGTAGAAGCCCAAGCCGACCACGATCGCGACGGTGATGAGCAGCAAGAGCCACCACTGGAAGCGCAGGAAGTCGCTGACCGCGACCAGCACCTGCGTGATGAGCGGCAACTCGCCGCCGAGCTGATCGAGGATCTGCGCGAACTGCGGCACGATGCCGGTGAGCAGGAAGAAGGTGACCGCGATGGC
>PXAU01000380.1 GCA_003567075.1 Trueperaceae bacterium | reverse complement strand
GGTGCCAGGCGAAGGCGCTGAAGCCGGTGTGCGGCAGCTCGCGCCGCCGCTCGGCAGCATCGTCCGACACCAACCGCTCGAGCACCACCCGGCGGGTGTCGCCGCCGTCTCGCGTGGCGTAGGCCAGCCACATCCCGCTCGGTGACACCGCCGGCGACTGGAAGGCCCCGGGTGGCGCGAAATCGCCGCTCGGAACGAAGGCCTCGACCGGCGTGACGATCACCTCGGCTTCGGCCGACAACACGTTCCGGTGCACGATCAGCGCTGTGCCATCCGGCGTCCAGTCCCAGTAGAACGGTGCGCCCTCGGCAAACCGCCGTGCGTCTCCGGCAGCGCCGCCAGCGTCGATGTCGATGAGCCGGAGAGCCAGGCTCCCCGCATCGCTCGTGAGCAGTGCCAAGCGCGTGCCTCCGGGCGACCAGCCATGGTAGATCGGCGGGGCGGCCGCATCGACATACGCTCGTTGGCTGCCAGGCCGGTCAAGCCGGTAGAGATCGAGACCAGGACCGTCGGAACGCGTTGCGATCACTGAGACGGTCGAGCCATCTGGCGACCAGGCAGGGAACTGGGCACGTTGAGGAACAAGGTCGAGCTGCACGCGTGCGCCGCTGCTTGGGTCGACCAACGCGGGCGCACCTTCAAGGGTCACGTAGGCTACGAGTCCCGCGGCGTCGCTACGCTGCAACTGCTCGAGCGGTGGCGCCGCGGCCGCTGGCTGCCATGGCGCCGCCGCAGCAGCCATGCCGACGGCAACGAGCAGCGCTCGAGCGAAGGCAGGCGCGCAACGATGCGATGGGCGAGGCGAACGCACCATGCGACGAGCCTAGCCGGTGCGAGGCGTCCGCGTCGGAAGCCAGGTCGCAATCGTCGACGCAGACGATGACGTCACCATCATCGGCACGGCGACGCTCGCGCCTGACGGCGGGCACGATCAGCCCGCTCCGCGAGGACCGTGCGCTCCTCACGGACCGGGCGTCGGGCGTGCTGGTGCGCCTACGGGCCTCGGCCTAGCGCACCCACACCTCATCGAGCACGCGCATGACGTTTCCGCCGACGGCCTTGGCGATGTCGTCGTCGGAGTAGCCATGCTTGACGAGCCAGCGGACGATGTTCGGGAACGCCTCGGCCGGGTTCTCGAGCCCGTCGACCCACTCGACGCGCGGATACTCGAGGTGGCCGCGGGAGGCGCCGATCGAGAGCGCTTCGCTGAGGGTCGTGTGCAACCCCACGTGATCGCCGAAGAGCACGTCCGGTCCGAACGCGACGTGGTCGATCCCGACCAGATCGACGCAGTACTCGAAGTGCTCCATGAACGACTCGATCGAGTGCCGAGGCTGGGCGCGCGTGATCGTCGTGTGCGGGGCGGCCTCGATGCCGATCACGCCACCCTTCTCAGCGCACGCCACGATCACGTCGTCGGGCTTCAGGCGACGCGAGTCCCAGAGCGACCTGGCGCCGGCGTGGGTGATGAACACCGGGTGCTCGGAGACCTCGATCGTATCCAGGCTCGTCTGGTCCCCGGCGTGGCTGATGTCGATCGCCATGCCCAAGCGGTTCATGCGCTGCACCGCCTTGCGCCCGAAGACCGTGAGGCCGCCATCGTTCGGCTCGCGCAAGCCTGCGCCGAGGGCGTTGCCCTCGCTGTACGCGACGCCGAGGCAGCGCACCCCAAGACCGTAGAGGACATCGATGCGGTCGAGCTCGTTCTCGATCATCGCTGCACCCTCGAGCGAGACGACGAAGGCGATGCGCCCATCGCGCTTGGCGTCGCGTATGTCGCGCGTGGTCGTCGCGAGCACCACCATGTCCTGGTGCGCGATGTCCGAGAGGCGGAGGCCAAGGTCGGTGATGATGTCGTCCCACTTCCAGCCACCGCGCGAGTGGATCATCGCGGTGCCATTCATGAGGGCATCGAAGACCGCGTCCATGCCGCTGACCGCGAGTCCCTCGTAGCCGGTGTGGTCACGCCCCCAGCGTCGGTACTCGAAGAACTGCGATTGGTCCTCCACCGCCACGAAGCAGTGGTCGTGCAGCGACACGACGAGGTGTTCGTCGAAGATGCGCTGGACGCGCGCCGCCTGCTCAGGTGTGACCTCGACCTGGCGCGAGGGCACCCTGTTCAGCTCGGGGACGAGGTCGAAGACCTTGTAGTCGACGCCGGCTTCGAGGTATTGGAAGGACTTGTAGCCGTCATAGCGCTTCTGTTTCATCGTGAATGACCCTCCAGCGGGATGGGGTGTGGGGTCGTGCGGCGTCCGCACGTCATGATCGGCCATGCGAGGCGCTGTACGCCTGCACCTCTCGGAGGCATGCGCCGAGGTCGGCGAGGACCCGGTTCCGGCCTCGCACGAGGTCGGTCGCGAGCACGCGCCGCTGATGCGCATCGCGCTCCTGTGCAATGGCACGAGCCGCGGCCAACTCGGGCACGGGGGCGACTTGGAGCGCGGGATCCTGCCGGAACTTGCCGGCCTGGCTGAAGTTGAGCGACACGAGCCTCCTGCCGATGCTGCGCTGCAGCGCGTTGAACGCCTGGATGCCGTCTGGCGTGACGGGCTCGACGAGGTAGACGCGCTCGAGCGCACCTGCGAGAGCGTCGAGGGCACTGACGACACGGTCCAGGCCATGGTCTGGCGCGTCAGCGGCATACCCAGCCACGATCGCGCGGAGTTCGGCGATCGTCCGACGGTAGTCGAGTGGCACGAGCGGCGCGTTCGCAGCGCGCACCACCCCGAGCAGGTACACGCGTAGGTCCTTCGCCAGGGTCTTCTGGTCGGCCACCTCGAGGGTGTCGTGCGGCGTGTGCCACTCGATGTTCATGCCGCAGCCACCGACTGGGTAGGAGCCGCGCCGCTCACGCTCTTTGCTCGGGATCTCCGACGAGAGCATGAAGAAGGTCGACACGCCGAGGTTGTTGAACGAGATGTCACCTGCCCGGAACGGACGGGCCGCGGTTGCCTCCTGACCCGTCGCGTCACGTATCGCGCCGCGCGCGAGCGCGTCGGCTTCCGCCATCCACATCACGTCCTCGTAGGCGCTGGCATCGCGACAGCCGGGCGAGTCGCAGTTCACATGGGCGACGCAGCGCTCGTCGAGCTCGAGCGCGAAGTGGTCGGCGTACCACGTCGAGCCGGCGTAGCGTCCGGTCGAGTGCCCTGGCCACCAGGCGATGCGCACGCTACGGCGCATGTGCCACCGATGCCGCTGCAGGACCCGCGCGATCTCGAGCATGGTGGCGTTGCCCGTGGCGTTGTCGCCGACGCCGACGAACCACGAGTCGATGTGGCCATGCAGGAGAACGAACTCGTCGCCATCGTCGCTCCCGGGGATCTCGGCGACGACCAGGGGGCAACGCTTCCAGCCCTCGTCGAGGTCGGTGACGAGGGTGACCTCGACCCCGCCGTCGGCGAGTGCCGCCATCAGACGCTCGCCGTCCGGCCGGCTGATGGCCACCACCGGGATGTTCGGCTGCAACCCTGCGCTACGCGTATCCGGTGCCCCCCAGATGGGTGTGCAGATGCCCTCGTGGACGTACTCGCCTGGGTTGACGCAGAGGACGCCCACGGCGCCGGCCTGACGCAAGGCGAGGACCTTCCCCGGGTTCGCGAAGCCCTCGGTCACGGCGATCTTGCCGCGTACGTCGGGCAGGTCGCTGGCGTCGCCGGCGTCGAACACCGTCACCGTCGACGTGGCGTAGCCGGTCGAGGCATGGACGATCGGTCCGCGGACGCCCGCAGATCCGGTACTCAGGCTGAATGCCGGGGTGGCGGCCTCGATCCGCAGCGTCTCGGTGCCGTGCATGAGCACATGCGCTGCCTTCGGCACGGAGAGGAAGAGCTCAGGCTCGAGCACCTCGTAATGCACCCCGAACGCGTCAAGCCGCTCGCACAGGTACGCGGCGGCGGTTCGCTCGTCGTCGCTCCCGGACTCCCGGACGAGGGTCGAGAAGCGCTCGATCAGGCGCCACGGCTCGTCGAGCGAGAGGTCGCGCAGGAGTTCGGCCTCGGTTGCCGGATCGGACCAGCCCGGGTCGAACCGTGAAGCGTCGGCAGCCATGATCACGCTCCCGTGCTGGCGCGCACGATCGCCTCGTCGCCGCGCCGCTCAAAGTGGACGGAGGCGTTGGCGTCGGAAGCGGCAACGGCCGCGTGGATATGGTCGGCCGCCTCACCCGTGACCCGCTCGGCCTCGCCGAGCTCGTTCAGCCGCGCTGGGACCAAGATCGCCTCCTTGAACCGCCAGCCACCCGCGTGACGCTCGAGGTGCACGCGCGCAGCGAGGCTCTGCTTGTTGTGCTCACCGTGCTTGACCTTGAACGGCGGCGCGGGCCGCTGCAACACCAGCGTGTCGCGGTCGGCGTACGGGTGGAAGGCGAAGTTGCCGAGGCTGTAGAAGATAGCCGCGTCGCGGTACACCTCGACGCCATGGAGGGCGTGGGCGTGGTGGCCGACGATCACGCTTGCGCCCGCCTCGACGAGCGCGTGACCGAAGGGGCGCTGGTACTCGGCCAGGTCGCCCTGGAACGGTGCGTTCCACTCGGGCGGCACACCCCAGTGCACGTGGACGACGACCACGTCGGCGTCGGCGCGGGCGCGACGCACCGCCTCCAAGGCGAGTTCCGCATCGTGCTCGTCGACCTGCGTGTGGACCCAGGGTGGCGTACCGGGCTGCTCTTCGTTGAGCGCGCCGTCGACCGCAAACGACACGCGCACGCGGACCGGAGCGATGCCCGGGCGCCCCTGGCCGGCCGCGAAGCCGCTCGGTACGGTCGTGGCAAGGCCGACGAAGGCAACACGCGCAGCTCGGGTCTCCACGACCTGGTGGGCCAGCGCGCGCTCGAGGTCTGGGCCCGCGCCCACGACGCGCACGCCAACAGGGCCGATGTGCTCGAGCGTCTGCAGCAGACCACGCTCGCCGTAATCCATGGCATGGTTGTTCGCCAACGACACGACCTCGAAGCCGGCATCCCGGACCCAGGCGGCGGCTTCGAGCGGCATGCGAAGGGGGATGAGCTTGTCGCTGGGATAGGGGTGGTCGGTGATGGGCCCCTCGAGATTGGCCGTGACGACGTCCGCGCCTGCGAGCGCGTCGAGCGCCAGGCGGGGCGAGGGCGGCCGCGTGAAGATGATGTCGCCGACCGCCGCGACGATCAAGGAGGTGGTCATTGTCGCGCTCCGTTCCGTCACCGTGCGGTCCGCGGATCCAGCGCGTCGCGGAGCCCATCGCCGACGAGGTTGTAGGCGAGCACGGTGAGCATCGTCAGGACGCCGGGCCAAACGGCCAGCATGGGACTGAGCCAGATGTACTGTTGGGCGTTCTGGAGCATGTTGCCCCATGACGCCACGGGCGGCTGGATGCCGAGACCGAGGTAGCTGATGGCCGTCTCGATGAGGATCGCGAATGCGACACCGAGCGTCGCACTGACGATCAGCGAGGGAACGGTCATCGGCAGCACGTGCCGCACGATGAGCCGCATCTGACGCGCGCCGAGCGCTTCGGCGGCGTTCACGAACTCGCGCGTGCGATATGTGAGGACCTCGGCATAGACGACGCGTGCGACGACCATCCAGGAGGTGAGGCCGATCACGAGCACCACCATCGCGGGACTGTTGCCGAGCACCGTGATGGCGACCAGCACCAGGAAGAAGCTAGGGATGGCCATCATGGCATCGGTGAACCGCATCAGCAGCGCCTCGAGCGTCCCTCGGAAGAAGGCGGCCACGGAGCCGACGACGGTTCCCACGACGAGCGAGACCACCATCGAGAACAGCCCCACGGCGAGTGTCACACGGCCGCCGTGGAGCAGCCTGGCGAGGTGGTCGCGGCCGAGCTCGTCGGTGCCGAGCAGGTGGACGGGACCGGGCGGGAGCAGCGCGTTGCGCGGCGAGGTGCGTTCGGGAGCGTGCTGCACGAACACGGGCCCGACCACGACGGCGACGTGGACGAAGATCAGGAACATGAGCGCTACGAGCGAGCCGCGGTTGCGCGCGAAGCGCCGCGCGGCGAGCCGCACCCCACTCCGCGCCGGGGCGCGCTGCAGTGCGGGGTCGATGTCAGGCATGCCGCACCCTGGGGTCGATCAGGCCGTAGGCGAGATCGACCAGGAGGTTGGTGACGATCACGACCGATGCGATCACGACGGTCAAGCCCATGATCACGGTGAAGTCGCGCCCGTTCGACGCCTCGACCGCCAGCCGGCCCATGCCGGGCCAACCGAAGATCGTCTCCGTGACGACGGCGCCGCCGATGAGCCGCGCGATCAGCAGACCAACCTGGGTGACGACCGGGATGAGGGCGTTTCGGAACGCGTGGACGAAGTACACCCCACGCTCACGCACGCCCTTCGCGCGCGCGGTACGGACGTAATCCTCGGCGATCACGCTCAGCATCGCCGAGCGCGTGTAGCGCACCATGAACGGAAGCGCGGAGGTCGCCAGGACGGTGACCGGCAGGACCATGTAGCGGGCCCGATCGACCACGTCGAAGCCGACGCCGACACTGCGCATTCCCGACGAAGGCAGCCAACCGAGCGTCACGGAGAACAGGAGGATGAGCAAGAGCGCGAACCAGAACGACGGGATCGCCAGACCGAGGACGCTCAAGACGCTGGCTGCGTAGTCGACCGGGCCGTTGCGCCATACCGCGGCGGCCACGCCGAGAGGGACACCGATCGCGACCGCTACGAGGAGCGACCAGAAGGTCAGGTTGAGCGTCACCGGCAAGCGCTGGCCGATGATCTCGTTGACCCTGCGGTTGTCGTTGACCGAGCGACCGAGGTCGCCACGGATGGCGTTGCCGAACCATGACGCGTAGCGCAGGTGGACGGGTTGGTCGAGGTTCAGACGTCGGGCGAGCGCGTCGCGCTGCTCTGCCGTCATGTCCATACGCATCATCACCGCCGGTCCACCTGGCGCCAAGTTGACCAGGAAGAAGGTGATGATCGTGACGAACAGCATCACGATCACCCCTTCACCTGCACGTCGTAGGAAGAAGCTCAGCACGGAGATCCTGGTGGCACCGACACGTCGGGATAGGTCAGTCGCCCAGGTACCACTGGTTCACGTAGTGCATGTTGTCACGGAGGCCGAGGTCGACCATGCCCTGGAGGTTGACGCTGCGGGCCTGGATCTCGCTCGGGTACCAGAGGAAGAGGTAGGGCAGTTGCTCGGCAACCTGTTCCTGGAACTGCCGGTAGATCTCGATGCGGGCGTCGACGTCTGATTCGGCACGACCACGCTCGAGCAGGTCATCGATGGTGGCGTCGCGATACCCGGGCAGGTTGAACCCGGTCCCGGCCGCACTCGAGTGATAGTAGGCGTAGACGTCGGGATCGGCGGGTGTGATCCACCAGTTGATGGTGGCATCGTAGTCGCGCTGCACGACGATCTTCTGGATGTAGGCGTTCCACTCGAGGGTGTTGAGCGAGACGTCGACGCCGATGTCACGCCAGTAGTCCTGGACGAGTGCCGAGATCGGCTCGAGATCGCGGTTTCGACCGACATCGAGCACGAACGCCAGGCGCTGCCCGTCCTTGACCATGACGCCATCGTCGCCACGCGTCCAGCCAGACGCCTCGAGCAACTCGACGGCACCTTCCGGATCGTATGGGTAGGTGCGGACGTTGGGGTTGTAGTACGCCTGCAGCGCCGGCGAGATCGGACCCGTCGCAAGCGAGCCGTTGCCACGCATGACACTCTCGATGATCGCTTCGCGGTCGATCGCGTGGAGCAGTGCGCGCTTGAGGTTGATGTCGTTGAACAGCTCGCGCTCGTGGTTCACGGTGACGTAGTAGTAGTTGACCTGGTTCACCGGGTACGTGAGCGTGTTCGGCGAGCGATCGATCTGCGGGATCGACGCGAGGTTGTCGACGATCATGACGTCCAGGTCACCGGCCAGCATCTGTGCGAGCTGCGCGTTTGCGTCGGGAAGGACCCGGAAGGTCAGGAAATCGAGGCGGGCTGGCTCGTCGAAGTAATCGTCGAAGCGCTCGAGCGTCAGGTAGGAGCCAGAGACGTACTCCGCAACCCGGAAGGGTCCGGTGCCGATAGGCGTGCCCTTGTTGAACGAGGTCAGCTCCCAAGGGTCTTCGCCCTCGAACACGTGCTTCGGCAGGATACCCGCGTTGTATGCGAGGTAGGCAGGCAGCGCCGAGAAGGGGCTACGCACGTGGAACGCCACGGTCGAAGGGTCGATCACCTCGACCCGATCGACCGTGTTGCGGAAGTTGGCCGCGCCACTCGCGCCGAGATCGGCGTTCAACACGATCTCGTTGAAGGTGAAGGCGACGTCCTCGGCGCTGAAGGGTTCGCCGTCGTGCCACACCACGTCGTCGCGGAGCTCGAAGGTCCAGGTGAGGCCGTCATCGGAGGCGCTCCAGCTGCGCGCCAGGTCGGGGGCAGGTTGAAGGTCGACACCCGGCTTCGTGAGCGACGCGAAGAGGACGCGGTTCGAGAACACCGACTCGACGAAGGCGTTGGGATGCCATGGGTTCATGGTCGGGTCGGCGGCGATTGGAATGGTGACCGACCCCTGTGCTTGGGCGATGCCGTGCGCGAGAGCGAGGCTCGCGACGAGCGCAACGAAGAGACGGCGAAGGTAACGAACGGTCATACGATTCCTCCTGTAGCTGGGTGCGGGGCAGCCCCGCGGACGTTGTCGTATCGGCCGGTGCTGGTACCGCTCACTGGACGGTGTCCAACGGTGCGAGGGGAGCCGGGTCTGGGGTGGCATGGCCGCCGAAGCCGAGTTCCATGGAGATCGCTGCTGCCGCACGGCGGACCATGGCGCCGAACGCCTGGAGCCTCTCCGCGCTAACGCGGAAACTGGGGCCGCCGACGCTCACGCCGCCGACGACGATGCCATCAGCACCGAAGATCGGGGCGCCAGCACCTCGGGCTGACGCATCGAAGTCCCCATCGCTGATCGAGTAGCCGCGCTGCCTGATCGCGTCGAGTTCGGCGCGCAGAGCGTCGGCGTCACGACACGTCCCATGCGCGTACTTGGGCAAGTTGGCCAAGTTGTCGAGCACCGATTGGCAGGTTGCGTCGTCAACGTACGCCAGGATCGCCTTGGGTACGGCGCCGGCGTGGAGCGGAACCGATTGCCCGAGGACGACCGACGCCAACCGCACCTTGGCGGGACTCTCGCGGCGGTCGAGCACGACCGTGTGGTCGCCGACGAGGGCACCGAGATGCACGCTCTCGCCGGTCGTGACGGCGAGCTCATCGAGGTAAGGAGCAGCGACCTCCACCAAGGAGGCGTCTCGTCCGCGCTCGACCGCCGCGCTCAGGAAGTGGATGACGCGCGTCAGCTCGTAACGGCCGTCGTCACCCTGGACGATGAAGCCTGCGGCCTCGAGCGTCTTCAAGGAGCGGTAGACGCGACTCTTCTCCAAACCACTGCTGGACACGATCTCCGCGAGCGTGAAGCGGTGCGGAACGGCACCGAAGGCGAGGAGGATGCGCAGCGTCCGATACGCGGAGCCTATGACGTACTGGTTCGTCACTGTGACACCTCCCATCGAGGGCGTATCGTATTACGTAACGGCAACGCAATGTGAACTGCGCGCGTAGCAGAGTATACAGGCCGCGCGCCAGCACGAGCGACGCCATCCCCCACCCGACCGCTCCGAGATCGAACGGTCGTCAGCCAGGCGTTGTTGGAGAACCCGGGCTGGCTGCGATACAGGGCCCGGAGCCCGGGCCTATCCGCCGGCCGCCCGTCGCAGCCGCGTGCTGGCCTTCTCGGCGAACTCGCGCGCGAAGATCGTGATCTCGGACGCGAGCCCTGCGTCGTTGGTGGCCGCGCGGTAGGTGTCGGCCAGCGACAGGAGCGTCTGGAAGACGAAGTCGTTCATGTCGTCGACCGTCATCTCGCGCGTCCACAGGTCGATGCGCAGCGCGTTGCGGCGCTCGTGGTCCCAGAGCGCGAGGAGCATCGCGTTGGCCGCCTGCGGCCCCGTTTCGGGCGCCTCGTCGGCCTCCCAACGGATGT
>PXAU01000387.1 GCA_003567075.1 Trueperaceae bacterium | reverse complement strand
TTTCAGTCGTATGCTCTACCAACTGAGCTACCTGGCCAAATGGCGGAGCCGACGGGATTCGAACCCGCGACCTTCTGCGTGACAGGCAGATATGCTAACCGCTACACTACGGCTCCGCGTTGAACACCCGAGAGTCACGTCCAGGACGAGTCTGACGGGCAACCGTCACTATACCGACGCGCGCCGGGGCGTGTCAACAACATGCGCTTCGACGGCCTGCTCCTCGCACGTCGTCGCGCGCCCGCCAGACCGCCTTCCGGCCACCACCGGAGCGCCTCCATCCGTGATCGCTCGCTCGCGCTCCTCCAGCAACGCTGTGACCCGGGAGCGCACCGCCTCGGGACCGTAGCCGAGTTCCTCGTGCTGGCGCGCCGGATCGCCATGATCCACGTGCACGTCGGGGATCCCCAAGCGGACCACAGGCAGGCTGCGGCCGTGATCGGCCAGGCTCTCGAGCAGCGCCGAGCCGAGGCCACCCGGGAGCGCGTTGTCCTCGATGGTCACGAGCGTCGAGCCGGCGTCGGCGAGCGCCAACAGCATCTCGGTGTCGAGCGGTTTCACGAAGCGGGCGTCGATGACGCCGACGCGCGGATCCTCGCCCGCCGCGGCGAGCGCCGTAGCGACCGTGGGACCGAAGCCGAGCAGCACCACCTCGTCACCCTCCTTCAAGCGTTCCCACGTGCCCCAGACGACCTCCGGCCACGCCTCGACCGGCTGGTCCGGCGCGGGTTTGACGCCGCCGCGCGGCCACCGCAGCGCGACCGGGCCCCCGCGCCGTAGCGCGCTCTTGAGCATGCCCCGCAGCTGCGGCACGTCGCGCGGCATCGCCACGCTCAGGTTCGGGATCGCTCGCAGGTAGGCGACGTCGTAGACGCCCTGGTGCGTCATCCCGTCGCCACCGACCAAGCCGGCCCGGTCGATGGCGAACACCACGTCGAGGTTCTCGAGGCTGACGTCGTGGATGACCTGGTCGTAGCCGCGCTGCAAGAAGGTGCTGTAGATGGCCACGATCGGCTTCTCACCCCGCAGCGCCAGGCCGGCAGCGGTCGTGACCGCCACGTCCTCGGCGATGCCGACGTCGATGTAGCGCTGCGGGTGCTCCTTGCTGTAGCGCACCAGCCCGCTGCCCTCGCGCATCGCCGGTGTGATGACCCAGACGCGGTCCTCGGCGCTGGCCAGCGCGCAGGCGGCGTCGCCGAAGGCATCCGACCACTGGTAGCCCTTGCCTGCCGCGGCGGGCTCGAGGCGATCGAAGGTCGACGCTCCGTGCCAGGTGATGGGATCGGCCTCGGCAACGTCGTACCCCTTGCCCTTGCGGGTGACGATGTGCAGCATCGTGGGGCCTTCGAGCTCGCGGATGTGGCGCAGGTAGTAGACCAGTTGCTCGACGTCGTGACCGTCGATGGGCCCCACGTAGCGCAGCCCCATGGCCAGGAAGGGGTTGTTGGAGGCGGGGTCGAAGAAGCGACGCGCGGCGGTCTTGGCGCGGCTGCCGAACTCCGCCAACGGGCTCCACAGGTCGCCCAGCGCTTCCTTGCCGCTGCGCTCCGCGCGCTGGAACCACGGCTGCACCTGCAGCTGCCGCATGAAGGCGTTGAGCGCGCCGACGTTCTCGCTGATCGACAACTCGTTGTCGTTCAGCACGATGGTCATGCGCGGCTTGACGTGGCCGATCTGGTTGAGCGCCGCCAACGCGATGCCGCCTGTGAGCGCACCGTCGCCGATCACGGCGGTCACCTCGTACGGCGCTCCTCGCGCATCGCGCGCGAGCGCCATCCCGAACGCGGCCGCCAAGCTGGTACTGGCGTGCCCGACCGTCAGGGCGTCGTGCTCGGACTCGCTGCTGGTGGTGAACCCGGCCAGGCCACCATGGCGACGGATCGAACGCATGCGGTCGCGCCGGCCGGTGAGGATCTTGTGCCCGTAGGTCTGGTGCCCGACGTCCCACACCACCCGGTCACGAGCGGTGTCGTAGACGTGATGCAGCGCCACGGTCAACTCGACCGCTCCGAGGCTCGAAGCCAAGTGGCCACCCGTCTCCGAGCAGACGTCGATGATCTCGTCGCGCAACTCCGACGACAGCGCTCGCAGCTGCGACAGCCGCAAGCGGCCTACGTCCTGGGGTCCAGTGATGTGATCGAGAACACCCACGTGCGTCCCTCCCCACATGGCAACCGCCGGTAGCGTAGCAGGGCGGCGTTCGTCCAATTGGTGGCCTGGCACAAGGTCACGGCCTCACCGACGGCGCTGGCGGCGATCGGCTCACGGCTGCGGGGCACGCACGTTCGTCTCGACCAGGAACCAACCGTTCTCGTGTCGGACGGTGCCCACGTAGGGCGCGAACCAGCTGATGCGCGAGAGTTCGTCGGCCACGCCGCCGTCCTCGTCGAACTGGCGCACCGTGCGGTCGATGACGTACACCTCGTAGCGCTCCCCGGCGACGGTCACGGGGCGCTGGTCGAGCACCGTGTAGACGTACTCGACCGGCAGCGTGACGTGCCGCAGGCCGGGCGCCGCCGTCGGGTAGCGTTGGTCGGCCACCGTATCGGCACGCCAGGTCAGGCCGACGCGCAACTCGGCCTGCCTGGGGTACTCACGGATGGGTGGATCGAAGTCGATGATGGCGCCGGGACGCGTCTGCCGCCGCAGGTAGACGCCGTCGTCACGGAACTGGCGGTAGTGCGTGACGTCCTGTCCACCGCCGACGAGCCGGAAGGCGATCCACACATCGCCATCGATGACCGACGGTCCCTCGACCGTCTCGACGTAGCGGATGCCGTCGAGCGCGGCGCCGTCGGCCACGTAGGCCCAGCGTGCACCCGTCTGGCGCGGGTAGAAGGTGACGGGCTCGGTGAGCTGCTGCACCTCCAGCCGCGGCGACTCGACGCTGGGGGCGCAGGCAGCGACCAGGGCAACGACGGCGAGCGTGCTCACGAGGATCGGCCGAAGCATGCGACAGGATACCGCGAGGCGGCGGGGGCACCGTGCATGGCGCGTCATACCGACGGCGGGTGCTGCCGAGCGGGCACCGGGCGAGGGGGGCGTCAAGGCGCGTCGAGCCGCGCGCCGATGTCGTGCCGGTAGTGCACGCCGGGGAACGCGATCCGCGCCGCCGCGGCGTACGCCCGGGCCGTCGCAGAACGCCGGTCGGGGCCGTACCCGACCACGTTCAGCACGCGTCCGCCGGCACTGAGCAGGCGACCGTCCTGCCGGCGCGTGCCGGCGTGGAACACCAGCACCTCGTCTCCCAGATCGGGGGGGATCGTGAGGGGCGTACCGGTGCGGGGCGCCTCGGGGTAACCGGGCGCCGCGAGCACCACGCAGGTCGCGGCACCGGCGCGCCAGCGCAGCGAACGCCCCCCGAGCCGACCTCGGGCGGCCGCGTCGAGCAGGTCGAACAGGTCGTCGTCGAACAGCGGCACGAGCGCCTGCAGCTCCGGATCGCCGAAGCGGACGTTGTACTCCAGCACGCTGGCTCCCGCGGGGGTGAGCATCAGGCCCACGAACAGCGTGCCCACGAAGGGCGTGCCCTCTGCCCGCATGCCGTCGAGCGTCGGGTGCACGACCCGCTCCATCACCTCGCCCAAGGCGGCGCGGTCGAGCAACCCGACCGGCGCGACGGTGCCCATCCCGCCGGTCATGGGACCGCGGTCACCGTCGTACGCCTGCTTGTAGTCCTGCACCAGCGGCAGCGGCAGCGCCGTGCGACCGTCGCACACCACCAGCAGCGACACCTCTTGCCCCTCGAGGAAGTCCTCCAGCAACAGCGCGCGGTCACCTGCCGCGAAGGCGGCGCGCACGGCCCGCTCGGCCGTCGCCAGGTCGAGGGCGACGGTGACGCCCTTGCCGCCAGCCAGACCCGAGCGCTTGACCACAATCGGGGCACCGTGCGCGCGCAGGTGCGCCAGCGCGCCGGCCTCGTCGTGGCAGGTGGTGGCGGCAGCCGTCGGCACACCGTGACGCTGCATGAAGGCCTTGGCCTCGACCTTCGAGGCCTCGAGTCGCGCTGCGGCGGCGCTCGGCCCGTACACCAGCAGGCCGTGGGCGCGGCAGGTGTCGGCCAGGCCAGCCACGAGCGGGGCTTCGGGACCGATCACGACGAGGTCGACGGCCTCGTCGACGGCGGCTCGCGCCAAGGCCTGCACGTCGCCGGGGTCGGGCAGGTTGCGGCCCAGCTCGGCGGTGCCGGCGTTGCCGGGCGACGCCAGCACCTCGCGCACCCGCGGCGAACGCGCCAGCGCCCACGCGAGGGCGTGCTCGCGACCGCCGCCGCCGACCACCAGCGCGCGCGCGCCGCCGGTCACGGCGCCGCCGGTCACGGCGCCACTTCCCCTCGCAGCACCAGTCGCACCGCCTCGGGATAGGCCAGGTGCTCCTGCTCCAGGATCCGCGCCGCGAGGGCGTCCTCGTCGTCACCCTCCAGGACCGGCACGCGCCGCTGCACGATCGGCCTGCCGGTGTCGACGCCGGCATCGACGAAGTGCACCGTGCAACCGGACTCGCGCACGTCGGCCACCAAAGCCTGGCGTTGGGCATGCAGGCCCCGGAAGGCCGGCAGCAGGCTGGGATGGATGTTGAGGATGCGCCCCAGCCAGGTGTCGACGAACGACGCCGAGAGCACCCGCATGAAGCCCGCCAGGCACACCAGGTCGATCGCGTGCTCGCGCAACAGCGCCTCCGCACGGGCTTCGAAGGCGACGCGATCGCGCCCGAAGGGCACGTGCACGGCTGGCACGCCGGCCTCGCGGGCGCGCTCGAGCGCCGCGGCGTTCGCACGGTCGGACAGCACCAGCCGCACCGCCGCCAGCGGCTCGTCGCCCCCGGGGGGGAAGGCCCGCAGCAGCGACGCCAGGTTCGATCCGCGGCCCGAGGCGAAGACCGCCAGCCGGGCCATCCTCCCGAGGGGGAAGGCGGCACCGTCAGCCACGCGCGTCGCTCCAGCCGGGCCAGCGTTCGGGGTGGTGCTTGCGCCAGTAGCGCTCCAGGCCCGCGACGGTCATGATCGCGTCGCTCGTCGCCAGGTAACGACGCACCGTGGCCTCGTCGGCGCCGACGGCCTCGAGCTCGCTGCGCGCCAGGTCGTCGATGCGCTGCTGGGCCTCGCTTCGGCTGCAGCCTTCGTCGGCCCAGGCGAGCAGCGCATCGGCCCAGGCATGGGTGCGCTCCTGCGCCGCCGCCAGATGGTGGGCGACGTCGTCGAAGGCCCCGAAGTGGGTCAGCCGCAGCTCGCTCGGCTCGAGCCCACGGAGCCGGGCGAAGGAGGCGTCCCAGGCGGCCAGGTCGAGCTCGGGTGGTGGCACCGCAGGGCGCACCACCGGCCAGCCGGGGAAGCGCACCCCGGCGGCGTCGCCGGTGTACACCACGCCGTCGGGCCAGACGAAGGCGGCGTGGTGGCGGGCGTGGCCGGGCGTGGCGAGCACCCGCACCCGACGACCGCCGACGCGCAGCTCCTGCTGGTCCTCGACCGCCTCGAGCGCGTCGGCGGGGAGCGGCGTCATGCCGCCCCAGATCTGCTCGAGCGCGTCGCCGTACACGCGTCTGGCGCTGGCGAGCAGACGGCTCGGATCGAGCAGGTGCTCGGCACCCGCAGCCAGCACCACGACGCGGGCACCATGGCGGCTGGCCCACGCCCCCGCAGCGCCGGCGTGGTCGAGGTGCACGTGCGTCACGAGCACGCGCTCCACCCCGGCCGGATCGAGACCGAGCGCGCGTACGCCGGCCTCCACCGTCGCGATGTCGACCTGCGGTCCGCTCTCGACCAGATCGAAGCGGCCGGCGCGGCCTGCCGCACCGGCGTGCGGCACCAGGTAGACGCCGATGACCCCGCTCGCGCCGGCGTGGCCGGTGTCGAGCAGTACGGCGTCGTCGCCGAGGCGTTCGGATGGTGGTGGCACGCGCGCCATGCCGGACCTCAACCGACCCGGTCCGCGACCCGGTTCTCGAGCGTGCCGATGCCCTCGATCGACACCTCCACGCGGTCTCCCAGCGCCAGCGGCCCGACGCCGTCCGGCGTGCCGGTAAGGACGACGTCGCCGGGCGCGAGCGTGACGACGCGGCTCAGGTACGACAAGATCGTCGGCACGTCGAAGATCAGGTCGGTGGTGTGCCCATCCTGACGCACCTCGCCGTTGACGAGGGGGCGCAGGCGCAGGTCGCTCGGGTCGAGGTCGGTCTCGATCCATGGGCCTACCGGGCAGAAGCCGTCGGCGGACTTGCCGCGGAACCACTGCAGGTCGCTGCGCTGCTTGTCGCGCGCGGTGACGTCGATCGCGCAGGTGTAGCCCAGCACGTGCCCGAGCGCGTCCTCCGCTGCCACGTGGCGCATGCGGCGGGCGATCACCACCGCCAGCTCGCCCTCGTACTGCAGGTCGTCGGTCCAGCTCGGGTAGGGGATGTCGTCGCCCGGCCCGCTGAGCGTGTTGAGCCCCTTGAGGAAGATGCCTGGCTCGCTCGGCAGGGCGTCCGCCGCGCCCCCCATCTCGACCACGTGCGCGGCGTAGTTCTTGCCCACGCACACGATCAACCGCGGCTCGCAGGGGGCCAGCAGCGTCACCTCGGAGAGGTGCAGCTGGTGCCCCGTGTGCGTGCCCATCATGCCGCTGAGCTGCTGCACAGCACCGCCGTACAGCTCACCCCAGTGGATGCCTTCGAAGCTCTGGTAGCGGACGCGTTTCACGCGTCACACTCTAGCAGCCGACGCTCAGCCGGCGCGCGCTTGCTCACCGACCGCCTGGCGGCGTCGCTGGAGCAGGGCGTCGACCTCGCTCCACGCGGCCATCGCCGCGAGCAGCGCCGCTTCGGCCACCTGATAGGCCTCGCCGGCTGCCGCCAGCGCGGCCGCGTCGACGCCGGCGGCGTCCGTCGCTGCGGCGGCGTTGCAGCGCTCCAGCTCGGCCTCGGCTCGCGCCAGCGCTCCCGTGCGCTGCTCCACCTGGGCCTCCAGGCGCTCGCGCTCGCGCTCCAGCTGCCAGGTGCTGCGCTCGTCGCCGTCGGGCCGCGCGGCCACCCCGCGGGTCCGCTCGGGTCGCGTCGCCGCGCTCTTCGCGTCAACGCGTCCGTCGCTGCCGGGACGACGACCGAGCCGCTGGCGCTGGTAGTAGGCCCAGTCGCCCTGGTAGTCCTCGAAGCACTCGTCCTCGACCTCCCACACGCGCTCGGCCAGGCGTTCGAGCAGGCGCCGGTCGTGCGAGACGACCAGCAGCGTGCCTTCAAAGGCCATCAGCGTCGCCTCGAGCGCCTCGATCATCTCCAGGTCGAGGTGGTTGGTGGGCTCGTCCAGCACCAGCACGTTGGCCTCCTGCAGCGTCAGGTCCAGCAGCGCCAGACGCGCCCGCTCGCCGCCCGAGAGGTCCGCCACGCGCTTGAACTGCGCCTCGAACGGGAACAGGAAGCGCCCCAGCAGGTCGTGCGCGGCGCGTTCGCCGACCAACCGCAGCAACGTCTCCACCAGCGTGGCCTCGGGGTCGAAGCGCGCCAGGCTCTGGTCGAAGTAGGCCACCCGCACGCGCGCGCCCCAGCGCACGCGGCCGCGCGGGTCGTCGCTGGGACGCTCGCCGGTGAGCACGCGCAGCAAGGTCGTCTTCCCCGCCCCGTTGGGGCCAACCAGCACGACGCGCTCGCCGCGCCGCAGGTGCAGGTCGACGCCGTCGAACAGCACCCGGTCGCCGAAGGCGGCGCGCAGGAAGCGCGCGTCGAGCACGAGCTCGCCGCTCTCCGGCGCGGTGAAGCTGAAGCGGGTGGTGCGCGCGGCGGCCTCGGGCGGCGCCAGCATGCCGGCCTCGTAGCGCTCCACGCGCGCCTCCATCGCCTTGGCGCGGCGATGCAGCTTGGCGTTCTGCCCGGCCCAGCGCTTCATCTGCGTCGCTGCCGCGCGCAAACGTTCGTGCTCCTTGGCCTGCGTGTCGCGGGCGCGGGCCTCCAGGCGCTCGCGCTCGCGTTCGGCCTCACGGTAGCGGCTCGGCGGCAGCTCGGCCTGGTGGAGCCGCCCCTGGCGCACCTCGACCGTACGGTTGCAGGCCCCGTCGAGGAACGCCCGGTCGTGCGACACGACCACCACCGCGCCGGGGTAGCGCGCCAGGAAGCCCTCCAACCAGGCGCGCATGCGCAGGTCGAGGTGGTTGGTCGGCTCGTCGAGCAGCGCCACGTCGGGCTGCGCCATCAGCAGCCGCGCGAGGTTGAGTCGCGTGATCTCGCCGCCGGAGAGGCCGGCGACGCGCTCAGCGCCGCGACCAGCGAATCCCAACGCGTGCAGCACGGCGTCGCGCCGCGCCCGCCGGGCGTAGCCGCCACGCCGCTCGAAGGCTTCGTGCAGCGGCTCCCAGCGCGCGTAGCGCCGCGCGTCGTCGAGACCGGCCCGCTCCAGCACCTCGAGCTCGGCCTGGGCGGCGTCGAGCTCGACGAAAGCCGCGTCGGCCACCTGGTCGACCGTGGCGCCTTCGGGGAAGCTGGGCACCTGCTCCAGCAGGCCGAGCTGGACGTCGGGCCGCACCGTGGCGGCGCCGCCGTCGGGCGCTTCGAGCCCGGCCAGCAGCCGTAGCAGCGTGGTCTTGCCGCTGCCGTTGCGACCGATGAGCGCGGTGCGGCTGGCGCTGGTGAGTTCCAGGTGCACGCCCGAGAGCACGGTCTGCTCGCCATACCACTTGTGGACGTCGTGCAAGGCGGCCAGCACCATCTGGCAAGTGTACGCCCCGGACGCGCGGCGGCGCGTCCGGGGCGGATCGTCCGATGCTGCCCGCGAAAGCGGGGCTCAGGTGTAGCGGATGTTCGCCTCGGTATCGAGGTCGAAAGCGTGCAGGAAGTCGAGATCGACGAGCAGGTCGACGTTGTCGCCGGGCTGGACGCGTGCGTGCGGATCCACCCGGGCCACCAACGTCTGGTCGC
Source organism: Trueperaceae bacterium (assembly GCA_003567075.1). Lineage (GTDB taxonomy): Bacteria > Deinococcota > Deinococci > Deinococcales > Trueperaceae > CSSed10-48. The sequence continues at coordinate 1,318 of PXAU01000387.1, read as the reverse complement.
CGCCGACGCTGGCCAGGATGTGCGTCTCGGCGCCGAGCGGCTCCACCACCTCGACGGTGGCCTTGATGGTGTTCTGCTTCTCGGGGATCTTGCCGCCGGGCAGGTCCAGGTTCTCCGGACGCATGCCGACGTAGACCTTCTTGCCGTTGTACGGCGCGATCTTCTCGGCGAGCTCGCCCACCGGCTTGATGTCGAACTGCTCGCTCGTCAGCCGGCCGTTCTGCACGCCGCCCACCAGGAAGTTCATCGCGGGCGAGCCGATGAAGCCACCGACGAACTTGTTGACGGGCTTGTCGTAGAGCTCGATCGGGCTGGCGACCTGCTGGATCAGGCCGTCCTTCATCACCACGATGCGTGTGCCCATCGTCATGGCTTCCACCTGGTCGTGGGTGACGTAGACGGTGGTGACGCCAAGGCGCAGGTGGAGCTTCTTGATGGAGGCGCGCATCTCGACGCGCAGCTTGGCGTCGAGGTTCGAGAGCGGCTCGTCCATCAGGAAGACCTTCGGCTCACGCACGATGGCGCGGCCGAGCGCCACACGCTGACGCTGACCGCCCGAGAGCTCGCGCGGGCGGCGGTCGAGCAGGTGATCGATCTGCAGCAGCTGCGCGGCCTCCGACACACGCCGCTCGATGTCGGGCTTGGGCGTCTTGCGCAGCCGCAACCCGAACGACATGTTCTGGTGCACGTTCATGTGCGGGTACAGCGCGTAGTTCTGGAACACCATGGCGATGTCGCGGTCCTTGGGTGGGACGTCGTTGACGACCCGTTCACCGATGCTGAGCGTGCCCTCGGAGATCTCTTCGAGACCGGCGATCATCCGTAGGGTCGTGGTCTTGCCGCAACCCGAGGGCCCGACGAAGACCATGAACTCCTCGTCATCGATGGTCAGGTTGAAGTCCTCGACGGCCACCACGTTACCGAATCGCTTCCAAATCTTGTCCAACACGACCTCAGCCACGGGTCCTCCTTTGGGTACTGTGCGTTACGAACTCGTGTTGCAGTGAGTCTAGCATGGCCCCCGTTGGGGCGCTACCACTGATCGGCCGCCTGCGGAACCGGTTGCGATACCGAGCAGCGCGGCATGGGCAAGGACGGTCGAGAACGGCGGGACCGCGGCGCAAGCACGGTGCCACGACGGCGCGAGCACGGCGCGGCAACGCGTCGGGCCGACCAGCTTGGTCGGCCCGAAGCGCGTGCGTGGTGGAGGCGGCGGGAGTCGAACCCGCGTCCGAAGCCCCCTCAGGTGGGCGTCTACGCGTGTAGCCGGCGATCGGTCGTCGGCGCGTGGCAGGCTCGCCGGCGGGCGGACCACGCG
>PXAU01000108.1 GCA_003567075.1 Trueperaceae bacterium | reverse complement strand
GCGTCGACGTTCGCGCCCACCGACAGGGTCGCCAGCACGGCCGCCACGCCCAACCCCACGCCCACCACGGTGGCCAGCGAGCGCCACGGGTGACGGAGCAGGTTGCGGAGGGCCAGCCGCGCCAGGATCGGCATCGCGCCAGTCTACCTGGCGCGTTCGGGCGTGCCTGTCGAGGACCTGGCAACGGCCGCCGGGGTGCGAGCGGCTCGACGGCACCTACGGAGCGCGCAGGTGCCTCTCGTCAGGCGGCGTCAGCAGCGGTGCGGCGGCGAGGTCGCACCAGGGTTCAGCGAGCCGCTCGAGGTCGCGATCGACGGACGCACGCGCGTGGTGCAGGAGCGCCGCTCGCAGGTCGTCGAGCGTGTCGACCCGCACCACGGCGGCGCGCAGCGCCTCGGTCGCGAGACGGGGTCCCGGCGCTGCCGCCAGCGCCGCCGCGTAGGCGGCGAGGTGGCCACGCAGGCGCCGCAATGGCTGCGGCCCGCCGTACCAGGCGGTGTGGTCGCGGGCGTGGCGCCATAGGACCGCGACGATCGCGTCGCGGTCCGGCGCCTCGGCGCCGCGCAGCTGCGCGAACAGCCACGGGCGACCGATGGCGCCGCGGGCCACCATCACGCCTAGGCCCGCGGCCTTGGCGCGCTCGTACCCGCTCACGTCCACCACATCGCCGGACCCAAGCACGGGCACCGGGACGGCGGCCGCGACCCGGGCGATCGCGTCCCAGTCGGCGTGGCCGTCATAGCCCTGGTGCGCCGTGCGCCCGTGCACGGCGAGCGCCGCCGCGCCGGCCTCCACCAGGGCCTGGGCGACCTCGATGGCCACGTCTCGGTCGACGCCCAAGCGCAGCTTGGCGCTCACCGGGACGTGGGCGGCGGCGACCATCGCCGCCAGCACGGACGCGGCGCGCCCAGGCTCGCGCAGCAACTCGCTACCGCAGCCGCGGTTGATCACCTTGCGCACCGGGCAGCCGAGGTTGAGGTCGAAGGCGGCGGGCTGATGGGCGCGCTCCAGCTGCTCGACCGCGCGGGCCGCCAGTTCGGGTTCGGCGGCGAAGAGCTGCACCACCGCGCGCGCTTCACCCGGGTACGGCGCCGAGATGCGCCAGCCCGCCGGGTCGTGGGCCGGTAGCGTCAGCGCCTTGGCCGAGACCATCTCGCTTACCGCCCAAGCCGCACCGAAATGGTGCGCCAGGCGCCTGAAGGGGGCGTCGCTGAAGCCCGCCATGGGCGCCAACACGGCGCCCTCGCGGACGCGGTCGGCGAACCAGGCGCGCTGGTGCACGGGCCGCTCCTCCACGTGCGCGCTCAGGTGGTTGCCAGGCCGTCCGGGGCTGTGGCGCGAGTTCACGAGGTCGGCAGCGAGCGCTCCAACCAGGCCCACCAGGCGCCGCCCAGGAAGTGCTCGCGCTGCGCCTCGGGCACGGCCTCGGCCAGGCGTGCGAAGTCGCCCCCGCGGCTGAGTTCGGTCGGCGTCTCCTCGGCGCCGAAGCCGCCGTCGAAGTCGCTTCCCACGCCGACCCGGTCGGCGCCGACGAGCGCCGCGACGTGGCGCTGGTGGCGCCCCACCTGGCGCAGGTCGACCGGCCCCCGGCGCCCGGCGGTGGGGTCGAGGAACGGGTTGCCGAGCACCAGGCCCACCACGGCGTCGCGCTCGCCCAGGGCCCGCAAGGCTTCGTCGCTCAGGTGGCGATCGCTGGGGGTGAGCGCCCGGGCGTTGCTGTGGCTGGCCAGCAGCGGCCCCTCGAAGCGCCCGAGCACCTGCCACAGCGCCTCGTCGGCCAAGTGGCTCACGTCGAGCGCGAGGCCGAGCGCTTGCATGGCGTCCACGAGCTCGAACCCGAGCGGCGTGAGCGGTCCCGGTGCGCGCGTGCCGCCGGCGTAGCGGGTGCCTTGCCAGGCTGGCCCCACGATGCGCACGCCCTGGTTCCACCACCAGCTGGCCTCGTCGGGGGAGCGGATCGGATCGGCGCCCTCCATCAGCAACACCACACCCACCGGTGCTTGCCACGAGGCCGCCCGCTCCTCCCGCAAGGCCCGCAGGTCGGCGCCGCTGCGCACGATCCGGGCCCACCCGGCGGCTTCCATGGCGCGGTACCAGTCGAGCTGGGCGCGCGCTTGGGCGTGGGCCCCCTCGGCCTCGACGTAAGCGGGCAGGTCGAGCTCCTCAGCCGCCTCCGCGTCGTCGCCGGCGGTCTCCGGTGGCATGCGCTGGCGCTTGGCGGGGTGCGCGAAGAGCGTTCCGAACACCAGGTCGATGCCGGCAGCGCGGAGTTCGGGCCAGGTGACCATCGCGGTCTCGTGGGTCCGGCCTTCGGCGGCGCGGAGCTCGTCCAGCGGGAGCGTCAGATCGCGCCCGACGGCGACCGCGTTGAACGCCAGGTCGAGGTGGGCGTCGACGACGGGGGCGTGATCCGGGGTCGGGCGTGCGTCGGCCATGGTGCTGAGTGTACGGGTTGAGCGCCATGCCTGCGTGGTAGCGTACTGGTGATGCCTGGTGATCCGAACCCGGAGCCGGCCGCGGTTCGTCCGCGGCGGGTGGAGGCGGCGCTCTCGCTGCGCGCGGCTACCCCCGCCGATGCTCCGGCGGTCCACGCACTCTACGAGCACAACCCACAGTACTTCGAGATCATCAGTATTCCCGTGCCCTCGCCCGACGAGGTCGGCATCGAGCTGGCGACCGCTCAACGCGACGAGCGTCGGGTGATCGAGCTCGTCATCGTCTCCTCGCTCGGCGAGGCCGCGGTGCAGGAGGCCGCGCTCGACCAGCGCCTGCGTGACCGGGCGAGCGCTGGCTGGGTCGTCGGCTACCTCGACTACAAGCTCGATTATCCCGAGGAAGGTGACGCCACCGTGAACCTGCTGCTCGTGCATCGCGCTGCGCGTGAGCGCGGGCTCGGACGCGCTGTCGTGCACGAGCTCGAGGCGCGCCTGTCGGGTCGGGTGCGGCGGCTCTTGGCCAGCATCTACGGTCGCAACCTGGCGGCGCGGCGCTTCTGGGAAGGGCTCGGGTACCGCTACGCCATCGATGCGAGACCGGTGGTCGAATGGTACGGAAAAGCGCTGCCGTGAGGACCGGTCCGGCGCCGCGATCCATGGGCGCCGGACGGGCGCGCGTTCGGCGCCCGGCAGATCGGGGGCGGTCGTGAAGCATGCGGTGAGCGTGTCGCTCGGTTCGGCCAAGCGCGACACCGATCAGGTGATCGAGCTGCTCGGCCAGCAGGTGCGCATCGAGCGGCGTGGCGTCGGGGGCGACATCGCCTCGGCCCGTGCCCTCATCGCTGCGCTCGACGGGCAGGTCGACGCGATCGGCCTTGGCGGCATCGACCTGTTCGTGCAGTGGGCGGGTGCCCGTTACTACGTGCGCGAGGCGCGCGCCCTGGCCCAGGCCGCGGCGCGCACGCCGGTGGTCTGCGGAGCTGGGCTCAAGCACACGCTCGAGCGTCGCAGCGTCGAACTGTTGGAGCCGAGCCTCGGATGGCGCGAGCGGCCGGTGCTGGTCGCCTCCGCCGTCGACCGCTTCGGCCTGACCGAGGCGCTGGTCCAGCACGGTGCCGACCTGCGCTTCGGCGACCTGGCGTTCGTGTTGGGACTGCCCGTCTTCCTCCGCTCGCCGCGCACGCTCGACGCGGTCGCGCGCACCGTTGCGCCGATCGTGGTGCAGCTGCCCTTCTCGTGGATCTACGCCACCGGCAGCAAGCAGGACAAGACCACCACCAGCGAGCGCTACCGCTGGATCTACGACTGGGCCGAGGTCATCGCTGGCGACTGGCACCTGATCCGGCGCTACGCGCCGGCACGGCTCGACGGGTTGACGGTCCTGACGAACACCACCACCCGTGACGACGTGGCCTTCCTGCGGGCCGCCGGTGCCTCGCGGTTGGTGACGACCACCCCGCGTTACACGGGGCGTAGCCTGGCGACGAACCTGCTCGAGGCGGCGCTGGTGGCCGTGCACGGTGGCTACCTGGAGGCGGCGGACTACGAGGACTCGCTCGACGCCATGGGGTACCGTCCTACCGAGGTGCCGCTCGACGAGGTCGGCTGAGCGCATCCTCCCGGCGCGTATGGCGGTGCTAGACTGTGCCGGTACCGCGCCAGCCAGGCTCGGCCCCTCAGTGCGGGCCCAGGGCCGGCGGTGAGCGATGGGGCAGACGGCCCCGGAGGACGACGATCGATGATCAGTGTGACGGACCTGCGGAACGGGACGAAGGTCGTGATGGACGGCGGCCTGTGGGAGTGTCTCGGCTACCAGCATCAGAAGATCGGGCGCGGCGGCGCGAAGGTCGTCGCCAAGTTCCGTAACCTCGAGACCCTCTCCATCGTCGAGCGCACCTTCAACGCCGGCGAGAAGCTGCAGGACGTCTTCATCGACTACCGGCCGATGCAGTTCCTGTACGCCGACGGCGACGTGTTCACCTTCATGGACACGGAGACCTTCGAGCAGCCGACGTTGGAGCGCGCGCAGATCGGCGACGCCGCGCGTTTCCTGAAGGAGAACGTCGAGGTCACGGTCGACTACTACCAGGGCCGCGCCCTGAAGGTGACGCTGCCTAACGTGGTGGCGCTCCAGATCGTGGAGACCGAGCCCGGCGTCAAGGGCGACACCGTCTCGGGTGGGAGCAAACCGGCGAAGCTCGAGACCGGCGCGACGGTGCAGGTACCGCTGTTCATCTCGCCGGGCGAGGTGGTGCGCGTCGACACCCGCAGCGGTGAGTACCTCGGGCGCGCCTGATGCGCCCCGCCGACGTCAAGCGCCTGATGGAAGCGATGGTCGCCAGCGGCGTCCATGAGCTCGAACTCGAGCAGCGTGACGACGCGGGTGCGCTGACGTCGCGCGTGCGACTGGTGCGGCACGAGCACCTGGCGGTCGCGTCCGCGGGAGCGGACACGCTGCCGTCCGAGACGGCGCTGCTCGCGGCGCGCGAGCCGGTCCCGAGCGCGGACGTGCCGGCGGTCACGCCCGCCGGCCCGACGCGGCTGGTCGACGTACTAGCGCCGATCGTCGGCACCTACTACGCCTCTCCCGCGCCCGATGCGCCCAACTACGTCAAGGTAGGCGACCGCGTGCAGCCCGGCAGCGTGCTGTGCATCATCGAAGCGATGAAGCTGATGAACGAGATCGAGGCGGAGGTGGCCGGCACCGTCGTCGAGCTCCTCGTCACCGACGAGGACCCGGTCGAGTACGGCCAGGTGCTGTTCCGAATCGACCCGAGCTGAGTGGCCCCGGGAGCGGCATGTTCAAGAAGATCTTGATCGCCAACCGGGGGGAGATCGCGCTGCGCGTGCTTCGCGCCGCCCGCGAGCTCGGGGTGAAGTGCGTCGTGGCCTACTCCGAAGCGGACGAGACCTCGCTGCCGGTGCTGCTCGCCGACGAGGCGATCTGCATCGGGCCGGCCGCTTCGTCGGGCTCCTACCTGAACGTCCGGAACCTGCTGTCGGCGGCGCTCGTCACCGGCGCCGAGGCGGTCCATCCCGGCTACGGCTTCCTGGCCGAGAACGCCGAGTTCGCCGAGAAGTGCGAGGAGCACAACCTGGTGTTCATCGGCCCCCGGCCCGAGACCATCGCCCGCATCGGCGACAAGGCCAATGCCCGCCGGTTGGCGCAGGAGGCCGGCGTGCCGATCACGCCCGGCTCGGATCCGCTCGCGGGCCTCGAGGCCGCCGCGGCGTTCGCCGAGCGCATCGGCTACCCCGTCATCCTCAAGGCCGCTGCCGGTGGTGGCGGTCGCGGGATGCGGGTGGTGCAGTCGCCGGCCGACCTCGAGCGCAGCTTCGTCCACGCCCAGGAGGAGGCGCGCTCCTCCTTCGGCGACCCCGCGATGTACATGGAGAAGTACCTGGAGGAGCCGCGGCACGTCGAGATCCAGGTCTTCGGCGACGGCGAGGGGAACGTGCTGCACTTCTTCGACCGCGACTGCTCCATCCAGCGGCGCTACCAGAAGATGCTCGAAGAGGCGCCCTCGGTGCTCGACGACGGGCTCCGCGCCGCCATCGCCGAATCGGCGGTGCAGCTCGCCAGCCACATCCGCTACCGCGGCGCAGGCACCTGCGAGTACCTGGTCGACCGTGAGGGTCGTTACTACTTCTCCGAGATGAACACCCGCATCCAAGTCGAGCACCCCGTCACCGAGATGGTCACCCGCTTCGACCTGGTGCAGGCACAGCTCAAGCTGGCCGCCGGCCACGGTATCGACGTGCGCCAGGAGGACGTGCGGGTGGAGGGCCACGCGATCGAGGTGCGGGTCAACGCCGAGGACCCCGACAAGGGGTTCCGGCCGTCGGCGGGAACGGTCAGCGACGTGCACTGGCCGGGCGGTCCCGGTATCCGCGTCGATAGTCACGTCTACGCCGGCTACCGCATCCCGCCGCATTACGATAGTCTCATCGCGAAGATCATCGCGTGGGCGCCCACGCGGGCCGAGGCGATCGCGCGCATGGAGCGTGCGCTGCGGGAGACGGTGATCGAGGGCGTCGCGACCACGATCCCGTTCCATCTGCGCGTCTTGGACAACGCCTTCTACCGTCGTGGCGTGGTGACCACCAGCTTCATTGCGAGGAGGATGACGTCGTGAGCGAACCGAAGGATCTCGAGCTTTCGCAGGACGTGCTCTACGGCATCGCCCAGCTCGCCCTCGACCAGGTCGAGGGGGTCCGGCCCATCGCCCCGCCGACCCGCGTCGGCGAGTTCCTGACCGGGCGCCGGGCGAAGGGCATCCAGATCGCGCGGGAGGGCGACGAAGTGGACGTGGCGTTGACCGTCGCCATGAGCTACGGGGCCGAGATCCCGAAGGTGGCGCGCGCCGCGCAGAAGTCCGTGCGCGAGGGGGTGGCCAGCATGACCGGGTTGCACGTGCGCAGCGTGGACGTGAACGTCGAAGCGGTGGATGTCCCAGCGGCCATCAGCAAGGCGGATCGCGTCGCGGCGTCGGAGAAGTCCAAGACGACGCCGCGCGCCAGGCCGACGAGGCAGCGAGGTCGGACGCGTGGCCCGGCGTAGGGCGCGCGAGCTCGCCTTCCAGGCGCTGTTCCAGGCGGATCGCGGCGGCTCGTCGGTGGTGGATGTCTGGGAGGACCTGCGCGCCGAGCTGGTGCTCGACGACGACGATCCGTATGGCGACGGGCTCGATGCCGAGACCGTCCAGTTGGCCGAGCGTCTGGTGCGCGCGTTCGCCGAGCGGCGCGAGCGCATCGACGCCGAGTTGACGGCGCTGATCGAGGGTTGGACCTTCGGCCAGATGGCGCAGACCGATCTGAACGTGCTGCGCCTGGCCTTGGCGGAACGGTACGCGCTCGACGTGCCGGGTGAGGTGACGGTGGAGATGGCCGTGCGGTTGGCGAAGAAGTTCGGCGGTGAGGACTCCGGTCGGTTCGTGAACGGTGTCCTGGCCAAGCTCCTGCGGCGTGCGCCCAGCAACGGCGCGCCGGCCTCATGAAGGCGCCGGACTCGGCTGCGCCGGACTCGGCTGCGCCAGGGTCGGCCAGCGTGCTCGACGGCAAGGCGGTCGCCGATGCGATCGCCGAGCGCGTCGCCGAGCGGGTGAAGGCCTTCTCGCTGGCGCCGCGTCTGGTGTTCGTGCGGGTCGGCGAGGACCCCGCCAGCGCCTCGTACGTGCGCAGCAAGCAGCGCCTGGCGCGGCGCGTCGGCATCCGCGCCGAGACGCTCGTGCTGCCGGAGGAGACCGATCAAGCGACCTTGATGACGCAGGTCCAGGCGGTCGTGGACGACGACGACGTCGATGGCGTGCTGGTGCAGCTGCCCCTGCCGGACCACTTGGACGAGGCGCCAGTGCTCGAAGCGGTCGACCCCGACAAGGACGTCGACGGGTTCCACGCCGTGAACGTCGGCCGGCTTTGGTCGGGCCTCCCAGGCATGGTGCCGTGCACGCCGCTCGGGCTCGAAGCGATCTGCGACCACTACGAGGTGCCGCTGCATGGCCAACGCGTCGTGATCGTGGGCCGCTCCAACCTGGTCGGCAAGCCGGCCGCCGCGCTCCTGTTGCGCCGTCATGCCACGGTCACGCTGGCGCATTCGCGCACGCGCGACTTGGCCGCGGTGGTGGCCGAGGCCGACGTGGTGATCGCCGCGGTGGGCCGCGCCGGCATCGTCCAGGCATCGATGGTCAAGCCGGGTGCGACGGTGCTCGACGTAGGCATGAGCCGCGTCGACGGCCGTATCGTCGGCGACGTGGCGCCCGACGTGTGGAACGTCGCCGGGGCGGTCACGCCCATGCCGGGCGGGACCGGGCCGGTGACGGTCGCGATGGTCGTGCAGAACACCGTCACGGCAGCAGAACGGCGGCGCCAGCAGCCTTGATGAGCCTGCTCGCCAACGCGCCGCTGGTCGCCGCCTTCGTCGCGACGCTGCTCGCGCAGGTGTTCAAGGTGGCGCTGGTGCTTCTCACCGAGCGGCGCTGGGCCTTCGACCGCATGCTCGAGACCGGCGGCATGCCCTCGTCGCATTCCGCCAGCGTGACGGCCGTCGCCGCTGCGATCGGCGTCACGAGCGGCCTCGACTCGCCCTTGTTCGCGCTCGCCGTGGTGTTCGCAGGGATCGTCATGTACGACGCCAGCGGCATCCGGCGCGCAGCCGGCATGCACGCCCAGTTGATCAACGACCTGGTGCAGGAGCTGGCCCACCTGTTCGACGACGGCTTCCAACCGACGGTCCTGAAGACGCTGCTCGGTCACACCTACCCGCAGGTGCTGGGGGGCGCGCTGCTCGGCGTCGCCACGGGCATCGCGGTGGCGCTGTAGCGTCGGCCGCTCGTGACGCCGCCTGCTCGCTCTGCCTCGAGCACCTCAGGCGGTGCGCGTCGCTCGGTCAGCTGCCGCTCGGACCGGCTACCACCAGCACCAGCACCACCTCGGCGCCTGCGGCCCGCAACGGCCCCGCCGCGGCACGTACGGTGGCTCCGGTCGTGAGCACGTCGTCGACCAGGATCAAGCGGCGACCAGGCAACTTCGAGACCCAAGCATCGGCCAGGACGAAGGCGCCGCGAACGTTGGCCAGGCGCTCGGTGTGTGGCAGCGTCGACTGGGCGGGACCGTGACGGGCGCGCCGTAGGACGGGTGCGAGGCGGTGCCCGGCGCTGGCGCGGACGACGGCGCGGGCCAGGCGTTCGGAGGGGTCGGGACCGCGGCGCGCGCGCCGTCTGCGATGGCTCGGCACCGGCACGAGCCAGGCTCTGCGCAGGTTCGCGTCAGCCTCGGCCGCACGCGCCAGGCCGGTGCCGAGCGCCAGGCCGAGATCGTCGAGCAGGCGCCCGCTGCCACTGAACTTCGCGGCGCGCACGAGCGCTCCGAGGGTACCGGCGTAGGCGCCGAGCGCCAGCACGTCGCCGTCGCGGCGGGCCACGCGGGGCTCGTCACGGCAAGTGGCGCACACCCCGCTGCTGGTGGCGGGTGGAGCGCCACAGCCGGGGCAGGGCGCCAACCGCGCCAGCAACGCCGCCAGGTGCTGGAGCGACGCGGCAACGATCGCACGCGGTCGCCGCGTCGATGGTCCTACGCTTCGGCGCAACGGCCGTGGGGTGATGGCGTGCACGCCACCATGGTGTCGTGGCACGGTGCCGGCAGTGGCGTGCAGGTGGGTCGCTGCCGAAGGGTGGTCGGCAGCGCTGTGGCCGGGGCCGCGCTCAGGCGCGGCGTCGCGTCAGACCGTGCAGATCGCCCAGCAGGTCCCGGACGGCTGCCCGTCCGGGCAGCTCGCCGAGCACCTGCTCGAGATCGTCCAGCGCCTCGCGCGCCAAGGTCTCGGCGCGTGCCTGGGCGTACTCGAGCGAGCCGTGCCGCTCGAACAGCGCCAGCAGCCATTCGACGTCGTCGTCGCTGCGCTGCTCGCGCGGCGGGCGCAGCCGGGCGATCGCCTCGGCGGCCTCGGATGGTGCGGCGTTCGCGAGCGCGTGCGCCAGCACCAGCGTTCGCTTGGCCTCGAACAGGTCGCCGGCGAACTCCTTACCGTACGCGCCGTTGGCGGAGGGCAGGAGGTTCAGCACGTCGTCACGGATCTGGAATGCGGCGCCGAGGCGCTCGCCGATGCTGGTGAGTGCCGGGTGCGGCCGGCGACCGCTGGCGTGTGCGCCGAGGCGCAGTGGGCTCACCACCGTGTACGCTGCCGTCTTGCGGTGCACCATCGCGAGGTAGGCTGCTTCGCCCACGTCGAAGCGTCCGTCGGCCACCCAGGCCAGGTCCAGGTGCTGTCCCTCCGCGGTGCGGTGGATCATCCACACGAACTCCGCGCGGATGGCGTCGGCGTCGAAGTCAGGGTGGCTGCGCAGGGCGATGAGCGCCTCCCACATGTACACGTGCATCGCGTCACCGACGTTGAGCGCGATGGGCACGCCGACCAGCCG
>PXAU01000247.1 GCA_003567075.1 Trueperaceae bacterium | reverse complement strand
TCTGGCTGCCCGCACGCCAGACGCGGAGCCGGTAGCATGCCGTTCGGAGGTCTTACCTGATGTCGCTTCTGCTCGTGATCGGTCTCGCTCTCGCCGTCCTCGGCCTCGCGCTCGTGGTCCAGGGCATCCAGATGCAACGCGCCCCGATGCGTGCCGCCGGGATCGGCGGCATCGTCGTCGGTGCCGCGCTGGCCTTCCTCTCGGCCGCCTTCGTGATCGTCCCCGCCGGCAACGCCGGCGTCGTGTTCAACGTGTTCGGCGGCGTCCAGGATCGCGAGCTGGGCGAGGGGTTCCACCTCGTACTGCCGGTGCTGCAGCAGGTGACGCTCTACGACGTGCGTCAGCAGGAGATCACGCTGGCCACGACCACTGGCGACCAGATCAACGCCCGCTCGCTCGAGGGTCTCGACATCGGCGTCGACGTCACCGTGCTGTACCAGGTGGTCGCGAGCGAGGCGGCGCGCCTCCACCAGGACATCGGCCCGTCGTACGTCAACGTGCGGCTCCGGCCGCAGATCCGCACCGCCGTGCGCGATGGCATCGCCGACTTCAACGCCGCCAGCCTGATCGGGGCGCAACGGGTCGAGCTGCAGCGCGGCATCGAGGACGAGCTGGCCAGCAGCCTCGCCAGCGACAACATCCGCATCCTCGGGGTGCTGCTGCGCGACGTGCGCATCCCCACCTTGATCACGGACGCGATCGAGGAGAAGCAGGCGGCCGAGCAGCAGGTGGAGGTCGAGGAGAACCGTCGCCGCCAGTCCGAGATCGCGGCGCAGCGGCGCGTCATCGAAGCCGAGGGCGAGCGCGACGCGGTCATCGCCAGGGCCGAGGGCGAGTCGGAGGCGTTGCGCTTGCGCGCCGACGCGCTTCGTGACAACCCCGACCTGATTCAGCTCGAGTTCGCCCAACGGCTCGCCCCGTCGGTGCAGACGATCATGCTGCCGACCGACGGCAACTACCTGCTCGACATGCGCCAACTCGCGCGCGGCGACTGAAGCGTCGCCTTCCAACGGGTGGTGGCGTCGGCCACGGAGGCCGACGCCGCTCGACTCGCTGCCGTTCCGGGTACCGGTGCGAGGGCCTTCAACCGCCCTGCATCAGGCCGCGCACGCGTCCGCTGGACTCCACCCGCACCTTGCGTGCGGCAGGCTCGCGCGGCAGTCCTGGCATCGTGAAGATGCGCCCCATCAGGGCCACCACGAAGCCGGCGCCGGCGGCAAGGCGCACTTCGGTCACGGTCGGCGTGAAACCTTCGGCCAAGCCGCCCGCCTTGGGGTCGTCGCTGAACGACAGGTTCGTCTTCGCCACGCACACCGGCAGCGTGCCGAAGCCTGCGGCGTCGATGCGCTCGAGGTCGGCCCGCGCTCGCTCGTCGAAGCGGACGTCGGCGGCGCCGTAGACGGTCCGAGCCAGGCTGCGGAGCTTCTCCGGCAACGGTGCGTCCTTGGGGTAGAGGGACCGAGGCCGCGGCGGGTCGTCGGCCGTGACTCGCAGCTGCTCGCGCACGGCGGCCGCCAGCGCGACGCCGCCCGAGCCGCCCTCGGCGAACGCGGTGCAGCGTGCGATGGCGGCGTCCAGCGCGCGCGAGCGCTCCTCGATGGCGCTCAGGTCGGCCTCGCTGTCGTCGGCGAAGACGTTGAGCGCCACCACCACCGGCAGACCGAAGGCGCGCACGTTCGCCACCTGGCGGTCGAGGTGGGCCAGGCCCGTTGCCAGATCGCCGCCGCCGTGATGTGCGAGCGCCCGCACCGTCGCGACCAGCACCACGCAGCGCGGCCAGACACCGGCTTGCGGCGCCTTGATGTGCAAGAACTTCTCGCCGCCCAGGTCGAAGCCGAATCCCGCCTCGCTCACCACCACTTCGGCGTGGCGCAGCGCGAGGCGCGTGGCCAGCACGCTGGAGCAGCCGTGCGCGATGTTGGCGAAGGGACCGCAGTGCACCAGCGCGGGCGTGCCGTCCGCGCTCTGCACCAGGTTGGGCCGCAGCGCCTCGCGCAACAGGGCGACCATGGCTTCGGTCGCCACCACGTCGTCGCTGGTGACGGGACTGCCGTCGCGGCGCCAACCCACGACCGTCCGTCCCAGGCGCACCCGCAGGTCGTCGAGCGAACCCGCCAGCGCGAGGCTCGCCATCACCTCGCTGGCGGCGGTGATGTCGAAGCGTCCACGCCGCTCGGCGCGGCCGCCGGCGTCGAGAACGATGCTGCGCAGCGCCCGGTCGTTCATGTCGAGCACCCGCGGCCACGTCACCTGCTCGGGGTCGATGCCGCTGGCGGCGCCGCCGTCGCGGGCGCCGAAATGGAGCTCGCTGTCGATCATCGCCGCCAGCAGGTTGTGGGCGCTGCCGATCGCGTGCAGGTCGCCGGTGAAGTGCAGGTTCACGTCGTCGGCGGGCGACAACTGCGCGCGGCCACCGCCGGTGCCGCCGCCCTTCATCCCGAACACGGGCCCGAGCGATGGTTCGCGTAGCGCCAGGCAGGCGCGTGCGCCCACCCGTCGCAAGCCATCGGCCAGACCGATGCTGACGGTGGTCTTGCCCTCCCCGAACCGGGTCGGGGTGATCGCGCTGACGAGGATCAAGGCGCCCTCGGCCTCCACGGTGGCAGGCTGCGCATGGGGGTCGACCTTGGCCTTCTTGGGACCGAGCGTGGTGACGGCCTCCGCGTCGAGGCCGAGCTCCGACGCGACCTCCTGTATCGGGCGCGTTCGCTTCGTCATGATGCCCGCAGCCTAGCGCCGGCCCGAATACGCTCAAAGAGGCGCTTGACCCGGGCGTGCGCGGCTGCTGCCCTGGGCGTGCGCGGCCGTCCTAGCGCTCGCGCACGAGGGCTTCGAGCAGCGCGTCGGCATCGCCGCGCAGCGCCACGGTACGCGCCAAGGCGGCGCGGTTGCGCTCGTACAGGCGATCGTAATGCGCCTCGAGCAGCAAGCGGATCCAGGCCTCGTGGGCCTCGGGCTCGAACCACGCCGCCTCCGCCCGCGCCAGGGCTTCGAGCACCGTGCGGCATCGTGGCCCGCCGAGGCGCTTACGCAAGCGCAGCGTGGCGGCTTCGAGCGCGGCCCGTGTCGCGGCGACGCCAGCGACCCTGGCCGGGGCTCGCACGTACTCGTCGAAGACCCGAGCGACGCGCTCACGGAGCGGCGCTTCGAGCAGCGCCACCGGGGCGCATCGCATCGCCTCCAGCAGCGGCGCGGGAAGGGTGCGCCGGCCGATGTAGCGCGATTCGTCCTCCAGCAACACCAAGCGGGCGCGGTGCAGGCGCAGCCGACAGGCGATCGCGTGCTCGAAGCTCGGTTGCGGCGGCTGCGCTTCGGCCAAGCCCCCGAAACTGCTGCCGCGGTGCCGCGCCAACCGCTCGAGGTCGATGGCCTCGAGTTGCTCGCTGCGCCCGGCCAGCCGTTCGAGCAGCGCGGTCTTGCCGCTGCCCGTCAAGCCCGTGAGCACGAGCAGCGGCGCGCGCTCGACGGCGGCCGGCAGCGACGCCACCAACGCCGCCCGCACGGCCTTGTAGCCGCCCTCGACCCGTCGGGCCTGCGGCCGTTCGATCAGCTTGCAGGCCAGCGCGCTTCGCATGCCACCGCGCCAGCACACTACGGCGGTCGGGCGGTCCCGCATCGCCGCCCGCCAGGCCTCCACGCGCGCCGGCAGGTGGGGCCCGACCAGCTCCCAGCCGAGCGCCAGCGCCGCCTCCTGGCCAGCTTCGGCGTAGCGCAAGCCGACCTGGTGCCGCTCCTCGTCGCTCATGAGCGGTAGCGCGTGGGCGCCGGGGAGCGCGCCGCGCGCTACCTCGACGGGGGAGCGCACGTCGATGATCGTCAACGGTGGGGCACCCGCCCCGAGCGGGTAGAGCGCGTCCGCTGACAGCGGCTGGGCCACGCTGCTCATGGTGCCACGAGCAGGCCCAGCAGGCCGCCCACGACGATCAAGAGGGCCGGATGGGGGTCGCGTCGCAGCGACACCCAGGTGGCGGCGACCGCGATGGCCCACAGCGGCGCGTTGGCCCACCAGGTAGGCGCCACCAGCAGCGCCGTCGGCGCGAAGTCCCACACCACCAGCGCCAGGAGCGCGACCACCACCGGCCGTACGCCGGCCAGGAAGCGCTGCACCAGCGGGTTGCCGCGGAAGCGGGCGTAGGCGCCGGCCAGCGCCAGCATCGCCAGGATCGTGGGCACGGTGATGGCGAAGAGGCCCACCGCGGCACCGACCGGGCCCGCCACCTGGTAACCGACGTAACCGGCGAGCTTGGTGGCGATGGGTCCAGGCAGCGCGTTTCCGAAGGCGAAGGCGTCCAGGAAGGCGTCGCGGCTCAGCCAGCCGCGCAGCTCGACGACCTCCACCTGGATGAGCGGGATCATCGACGGGCCGCCGCCGAAGCCGAACACGCCCGCCCGGGCGAACGAGACGAACAGCTCCCAGAGCTCGCTCATGGGTCGCGTCCCAGGAGCAGCCCGAGACCGCCACCGGCCACGATCAAGACGGCCGGGTGCACGTCGGCGAGGACCGCGAGCGCGAAGGCGACGAGTGCCAGGCCCCAACGCCAGGCCCTACCGTAGGCGCCGGCGCGGGAGCGGAACGCGCTGGGGGCGAAGCCGATCACGACCAGCACCAGCAGCGCGATCACCACCGGACGGAGCCCCGTCAGGAAGCGCTCGACCACCGCTGCTTCCTGGTAGTGCACGAACAGCGCCGCCAGCGCCACCATCGCCACGATGGTGGGCACCGTCAGGCCCAGCAGCGCCGCCAGCGCGCCGGCCCAGCCGGCCACGCGGTACCCGACGTACCCCGCCAGTTTCGTCGTGATCGGTCCCGGCAGCGCGTTCCCGAAGGCGAGGGCGTCGAGGAACGCCTCGCGGGTCAGCCAGCCCCGGGTCAGCACCTCGCGCTCGACGAGCGGGATGAAGGCGGGGCCGCCACCGAAGCCGAACAGGCCGGCCTTGCCGAAGGCGATCAGCAGGGCCGCCAGCCTCCGCAGGCGGCTGGGCGAGCGCGCGGGGCTCATCCGACCAGCCACGTCAGACCCCACAGCACCAGCATGCCGACCGCGAAGGTCGCCACGATGGCGCGCGTCCGCCACGCCACCAGCCCCGCCACCAGGCCCGCCACGAGCCGCACGTCGACCGGACCGAGCGCGGTGCCCGAGGGTTGCGCCAAGGCCGGCGCCACGATGGCCGCCAACACCGCCGGCGGCACGTACGTGAGCGCCCGCCGCAGCAGCGGCGGCAGCCGCAGGCGCTCGGCAGCGAGCAGGAACGAGGCGCGCAGCGCGAAGGTCAGGAGCGCCATGGCGACGATCAGCCACCAGATCTCGGGCCGGCTCATGCGCGCCCCCGGATCGCCAGGGCTCGGCCGGCACTCTCGGCCGCGGTACCGGCGGCGATGCCCGCGAGCGCGCCGACCATGAGCCCCAGGTTGTAGGGCAGTCCAGCGAGTAGCAGCGCCAGGCCGCCGCCGGTGAGGGCGGCCACCAGGCCGGGCCGGTTGCGGATCGACGGGATGAGCAACGCCAGGAACATGAGCGGGACGGCGAAGTCGAGCTGCCAGGCCGGTGGTACTTGCGCCCCCAAGTACGCGCCCACGGCGGTGGTGCCGGTCCAGGTGACCCACAACGGCAACCCCAGGCCCAGCAGGTAATCGCGACGGTTCAGCCCGTCGTCGGATCGGCCGAAGCGGAGGCTGGCGAGGGCGTAGGCGTGGTCGACCAACAGCGCGCCCATCGCGGCCCGAGCGCCGAGCGAGTAGGAGCGCACCGACGGCGCCAACGCGGCCGAGTACATCACGTGGCGGAGGTT
This sequence comes from Trueperaceae bacterium, assembly GCA_003567075.1. GTDB lineage: Bacteria > Deinococcota > Deinococci > Deinococcales > Trueperaceae > CSSed10-48. Next base: position 4,574 of record PXAU01000247.1, on the reverse strand, counting down.
GATCATCACGGTGGTGAGCAGCACGACCCAGGCGGCGGCGCCGCTGCCGATCAGCGCGATCGCCGCGAGCTGCGCCGCGCCAGCGAAGACCGTCATCGACATGAACGTCACGTCGAACGGCGCCATGCCGGCGGCGACCGCGCTGGCACCGGTGATGAGCCCGAACGGGGCGGCGCCCAGCAGCAAGGGTGCCATGTCGCGCGCGCCGGCGGTGAAGCTGGCCCGATGCACCTGCACGCCCGCGAGCCTACCGCGCGGGCCGGGACGTTCGCGCTGCGTCCCGGCCCGTGGTGACACGCCGTCGTCGCCTGGCGAACGAGTCTCCGGGGATCGGTGCGACGGATGCTCGCGCCGCGGCGATCGGTTCAAGGGGCGTGGACGACCTCCTCCAGGGCGGCATCCTCCAGGGTGACGGGGTGGCGTCGACGTTGGCGCACGATCACCAGCTCCTCGATGCCTCGCGCTCGCAGACCGTCGCGAACCTCGGTCCAGGCGTAGTGCACCTCGTCGGGGGCATGCGCGTCCGAGCCGAAGGTGAGCGGCACACCGGCGTCGTGGAGACGTTCGATCAAGCCCCAGGCGGGGAACGGTTCGCCGCACTTGCGGTACCCGGAGGTGTTGATCTCGACCGCCACGTCGGCCTGGCGCAGCGCAGCCACGGTCCGGTCCCAACTCCGCTGCGGATCGCGTGGCTGGCGCGGCGCGCGCGCCTTGATGGCGTCGATGTGGGCCATGACGTCGTACAGCCCCGAAGCCGCGGCCGAGCGCACCCGCTCCAGGTAGCGCTCGTAGAGGGCGTCGACGTCGTCGTGTTGCTGCCAGCGTCGTCGGTCGTAGACGTGATAGCCATCGAGGTAGTGCACCGCCCCGAGCGCGTAATCGAGCCTCGCGTCGTCGAGCAGGGCGGCATACGCCGCCTCGCGCCCAGGGAGGTAATCGGCCTCGACCCCGACGAGCAGCTCGAGTTCTCCCCGGAAGCGCTCGCGGAGCGCGGCGGCTTCGGCGAGATAGCCGTCGAAGGCCGAGGCGGGCATGTGCATGCCGGGTGCGGGTTCGTCGGGTGCCCCCTCGAGCAGCAGCGGTGCGTGGTCGCTCAGGCCGAGGACAGCGAGACCCAAGCGCCTGGCCGCCTGCGCATACGCGGCGAGGTCGCCGAGCGCGTGGCCGCAGCGGTGATGGTGCGTGTGGAGATCGAGCACAGGACAGGGTAACGCTTCACCGTCCTGGTGCGGCCGGGCATCGTGGTGAGCAGCCCGAGTTCGCGGAGCGGTGCGCGCAGCGCCAGGGGTGCGGTGCACGCCAGCTGCGCTGCACGCGCCGGCTGTGCCGCATGCTCCACCTGTGGCGCTTCCCCACGGTCGGTCGGCTGCTGCAGGTTGCGCTGCATACCACTGCCTCTGGGCTACACGTCTACGGTGGAACCTGAGTCAACGCGTCCGAGTGGTGGAGGGCCATGGTGCACCACATCGTCCGATTCCTAGGCGCACAGCCGTCGTGCAGTTCCGTGGCGTGGCCACGCTCGCGTGGCGCGCGGAGCCGTCACGACCTACTGGTGCCTCTTGCGGCACGATGAGGACCGCCCCGTTGGGGGCGGCCTCGGAGAGAGCGAGGTGCGTACGATGCTACGACGATCGTTCGGACTACTGTTGCTGGCGTTCTTGCTGCCCCTCGGCAGCGCAACGGCCCAGGACGAGGTGACCTTGACGCTCGTCCACCCGTGGGCAGGGGCAGAGCGGGCCTTGTTCGAGCCTGTTCTGCGCGCTGCCGAGGAGGCCTTGGGCATCACCATCGACGACACGGTGCTGCGCATCGAGGAGCACATGGTGTTGCTACCGACGCAGTGGGCAGCCGGGACGGCGCCGGGCGACGTGATGTTCGCCGGTGAGCCAGGCCTTGTGAGGCAAGCGCACGCCGGCGGGCACTACGTCGACCTCCGCCTCGTGCTCGACGCTGACGACTTCACGCCCGGCGTGCTCGAGGCGCGCACCATCGAAGGGATGGTGTACGGCGCGCCGTTCACCCACAAGCCGAAACCCGGCTTCTTCTACCGCGTGTCGTTCTTCGAGGAGCACGGCCTGACGCCCCCCACGACCTGGGGCGAGTTCATCGAACTGCTCGACACCATGCTGGCGATCGACGGCATCGACGCGCCGATCGCGAGCGGCAACGGGGCGGGCTGGCCCTTGGCCGACACCGCGGAGCACTTCCTCGTGGCCTTCGGCGGGCCGCAGCTCCAGATGGAGCTTGCCCAAGGCGTTGCGCCGGAGTTCGCCTGGGACTTGGTCGGCGCGATCTACCGGGATGTGCTGGTACCGATGCTGGAGGCCGGCTACTTCGCCGAGCCGCTCGAGTGGACGACGGCGCTCGAGCGCTGGTGGCGGGGCGATCACGGGATCTACTTCATGGGCACCTGGATCCTCGGCATGATCGATGACCCTGACGACGCTGCGGTGTTCACCATCCCCGGCACCCTCGGCATCACCACCTCGGTCGATTACATGGTGGTGAACGCGTACTCCGATCACCTCGACGAGGCGATCGAGCTGGCCGCATGGCTCGCTACCGAGGGCCAGAGGCTGCAGGTGCAAGAGGGTGGGCACATCGCGACATACCATCCGGCCACCGATCCTGACCTCTACCCACCTGCCGAGCAGAGCGTGGTGGAAGCCATGGAGGGCGCCGTCTTCCTCACCGGATTGCACGACACGGTGGGCGGCGAGTTCCGCGAGACGCTGCTCGACCAGCTGCAGCTCCTGTGGGTTGCGCCCGACGCGGTCGACGACGTGCTCCTGAACGTCCGCGAGGCCTGGGAACGGGTGACGGGAGGAAGCCAGTAGGGGACTGACGGCAATCGTCCCTGGTCGCCCGGCGGGTGCGCTCGAACCGCCGGGCGGCCCTTCGGACCACAGCGCACCGTCTTGCCTGGAGGTACCTTGCAGACCCTACGGCGGTTCACCTTCGTGCTGCCGACGCTGGCGCTGGTCTTCGCCTTCGCTGTCTACCCGGCGTTGCAGACGATCCGCCTCAGCCTCTTCCTGCCGACCGGCGAGTTCGCTCCGCTGGCGAACTATGCCGAGGTACTGAGTGACCGGAGGGTGCTGAACCTGGCCGGCCTCTCGCAGGGGCGCTTCCCGATGGGTTCGCTCGTGCACACCTTCATCTGGATCGTCATCCATCTTCCGATCACCGCGTTGCTCGGCCTGGTACTGGCCGTTCTACTCCAGAATGTGCGAGGCGGCGGGTTCATCAAGTCGATCATCTTCATGGGCATGGTCATCCCTGGTGCCGTGGGTGGTCTGGTCGTCCGTTTCCTGTTCGAGCGCGATCTCGGGATCGTCAACCAACTCGTGGTGCTGCTGGGCGGCTCAGCGCGCACCTGGACCGCCTACCCCGACACCGCGCTGTTATCGCTCATCTTCGGCTCGGTGTGGCTGTGGACCGGCTTCAGCTTGGTCCTCTACTCGTCGGGGCTGGGCACGATCCCGAGGGACTACTTCGATGCGGCGAAGGTGGACGGCGCCAACGAGTTGCAGATCTTCGGTCGCATCACCGTACCCTTGCTCAGGCCCATCACCGTGGTCGTCGTCGTCATGTCGATCATCTGGGCGCTCAAGCTCTTCGACTACGTGTATGCCGCTACGATGGGCGGTCCCGGCCGCGCGACCCAGGTGCTCGCGCTCGAGATCTGGCACCTCGCGTTCGTGCGCGGTAACTTCAACCAGGCAGCTGTCGTTGCGGTGCTGCTCGGCGTCATCAGCCTCACCGTATCGATTCCGATGCTTCGGAGGCGACGGTGAGTCCCCGTGGCAAGCGTCTGCTCGGGACGTTGCTCGTCCACCTCATCGCCTGGACGATCGCGCTCTTGTGGATCATCCCCTTCTTCGGCCTGGCGATGACCTCGGTGCGTCCCTTCAGCGAGCTGATCGACGGTTGGTGGCGGCTCGATCCGTTCAACCTCACGCTGGCGAACTTCTCTTCCGCCTGGAACCACCCCGACGCACCGCTCTCGGTTGGCATGCGCAACTCCATGCTGGTCGCGGTGCCGGCCACCATCATCCCGATGTTCGTCGGGGCGCTTGGTGCCTACGGGTTCGCGCGTTTCAGCCTGCCGCTCAAGAACCTGCTGTTCGTGACCACCGTCGTGGTGCTCACGATTCCGGCACAGATGGTGATCATCCCGCTGTTCGCCATGTTCCGTGACCTCGGGTTGCTCGACAGTCTCACCGCCCTGGTGATCGTCAATACGGTGTGGGCACTGCCCTGGATCACCCTGTTCTTGCGCAACTTCATCTCGACGATTCCCATCGAGCTCGAGGAGGCCGCCCGCATCGACGGTGCCTCGGACTTCACCGTGTTCGCCCGCATCGTCCTGCCCGTCGCACTCCCTGCCCTAGGCTCGGTCGCGGTGCTGCAGTTCATGTGGGCTTGGAATGACTTCTTCTGGGCGCTCGTGTTCACCTTCAGCAGCGATCGCATGGTCGCGGTGCGGCAGCTCCCATTGCTGCGGGGCGTCTACTTCGTCGACTGGGGCCTGCTTGCGGCCGCTTCGATCATGGTGCTCGCCGTTCCGGTCG
>PXAU01000150.1 GCA_003567075.1 Trueperaceae bacterium | reverse complement strand
GGTCGAGGCGTCGAGGGCGGTCCTCGTGGCCACCGTCGAACCGGTGGCAGCGGCCGCCCTGGCGGCCGCGTTCTACGGTGAACGTCTCGGCGCCATCGGGTTGGCGGGTGCCGCTCTGATCCTGATCGCGGCGGTGCTGGCCTCGCTGCGACGAGCGACAGCGGCGGGCACCCAGCACGCCGGACGTGCGCCGGGGTGCGATCGACGTCGCCGTGCCCAGGACATCCCTTGACCACCGTCGCCGGCGGTGCTACCTTGTTCGTGTATGCGTCGGCGCTGCATATCGTTGCAGCTCCTACGCGCGCAACCAGATGCCCACTCCAGCGACCCGCACCCAACGACGCGCACGACGCCGGTAAGCCGCTCCCGCCAGGAGCGTTGACCAGCAGCGTGCCCGTGCCGACGGGGCCGGGTCGCTGACGTCTCGGAGGACGCCATGCCCAGCCAATCGCCCGTCTCGAAGGTCGTGCTCGCCTACAGCGGCGGTCTCGACACCTCCGTCATCCTGCACTGGATCAAGGCCACCTACGGCGCCGAGGTGATCGCCTTCACCGCCGACATCGGCCAGGGCGAGGAGGTCGAGCAGGCGCGCAGCAAGGCCCTCGCGACCGGCGCCAGCAACGCCTACGCCGTCGACCTCCAGCGCGAGTTCGTGGAGGACTTCGTCTTCCCGGTGCTGCGCGCTGGCGCCGTGTACGAGTCGTACTACCTGCTGGGCACCTCCTTCGCCAGACCCCTGATCGCCAAGCACATGGTGGCCGTGGCCGAACGCGAGGGCGCCGACGCCGTCGCCCACGGCGCGACCGGCAAGGGGAACGACCAGGTCCGCTTCGAGCTCGCCAGCTACGGCCTCAAGCCCGACGTCACGGTCATCGCGCCCTGGCGCGAGTGGGACCTCAAGGGGCGCCAGGACTGCATCGCCTACGCCGAGCGCTACGGCATCCCCACCGGCCTCACGAAGGACAAGCCCTACTCGATGGACGCGAACCTCTACCACATCAGCTACGAAGGCGGCGTGCTGGAGGACCCCTGGGCCGAGCCACCAGCGGGCATGTGGCGCCTCACCACCGATCCCGAGGCAGCCCCCGACACGCCGCAGGTGGTCGAGGTGGCCTTCGAGGCCGGCACACCCGTGGCCATCGACGGCGAGCGGATGGATCCGGTCACGCTGCTCTCGAGCGCCAACCGCATCGCGGGTGCGCACGGCGTGGGACGCGTCGACCTGGTCGAGAACCGCTTCGTGGGGATGAAGTCGCGCGGCTGCTACGAGACGCCCGGCGGCACGCTGCTGTTCCACGCCCACAAGGCCATCGAACAGCTCACTCTCGACCGCCAGGTCACGAAGCTGCGCGACGACCTGGTACCCCGCTACGCCCACGCCGTCTACGACGGCTTCTGGTACGCACCCGAGCGCGAGGTGCTGCAACGCACCTTCGACGACATCCAGCGCCCCGTCAGCGGGGTGGCGCGGCTGAAGCTCTACAAGGGCAGCGTCACGATCCTGGGACGCAGCAGCCCCAACAGCCTCTACCGGCACGACGTGGTCACCTTCGAGGCCGACGACGTGTACCACCAGGCTGACGCCGACGGCTTCATCAAGCTCAACGCCTTGCGCTTGCGCATCGCCGCGCAACTCCGCGCGCATCAAGCAGGCGACAGCGAGGACTGAGGTAGGCATGACCGACACACCGCCTCCCGCCCCCGTGCTCACACGCCCCGGCCACGCCTACCAGACCGCGCGCCTACGCTGGGCCCAGACGCACGACGCCGAGAGGCTCGTGCAGCTGTGGCAGCAGGCCTATCCGGAGGTGTCCGAAGACGCTGCCAGCATGCGCGCCTGGTTCGAGCACGGCGGCGCGCTCGTGCTCGAGGACCGCGCCGGTGAGCTGCTCGCGGCGCTGCGCTGGCGCGAGACCAGCCACGGCTGGCTGGTCGAGCGGGTCGCCACCAAGCCCAGCCAGCTCGGCCAGGGGTACGGTCGCTGGCTCATGACCAACCTCGAGGCCGCCGCCATCCGCGCCAACGTGCCGCGCCTGCAGCTGCACCTACCGCGCGACGCCCGCCCCGAGCAGCTCGCCTACTACGCCCGCATGGGCTACCAGGCCACGGACGCCGGCGGCGAGCCGCTTCGGCTCGAGAAGCGGGTGGGCGGCACCTGGCAGACCAAGGCGCCCGGCGCCACCAGCTGGGTGGGTGCCTCGGCGTGAGCCGACCCGGCGACACCGCGACACCGGCCAAGGCCGGTGGGCAGGGCATGTGGGGCGGCCGCTTCGCCGAGGCCACCGACGCCTTGGTGCAGGCCTTCAACGCCTCGATCGAGGTCGACCGGGCGATGGCCTTCGAGGACCTCGAGGGCTCCATCGCGCACGCCACCATGCTGGGTGAGCAGGGCATCCTCACGCCCGACGAGGCCGCGACGCTCGTGGCCGGTCTACGCGACCTGCAGCGGCAGGTCGAGGCCGACGAGGTGACCTGGTCGATCGAGCTCGAGGACGTGCACATGAACCTCGAGCGGTGCCTCACCGAGCGCGTCGGAGCGGTCGGCGGCAAGCTCCACACCGCCCGCTCGCGCAACGATCAGGTCGCCACCGACTTCCGCCTCGCGCTACGAGCCCGAATCCACCGGATCCTCGCCCTCCTGCACGAGACGCGCGGCGTGCTGATCGACCTGGCCGAGCGCCACCTCGACGTGATCGTGCCGGGCTACACCCACCTGCAGGTCGCGCAACCCGTGCGGCTGTCCCATCACCTGCTGGCCTACCAGGAGATGCTGGCACGCGACCAGGGCCGCTTCCGCGATACGCTCTCGCGCCTCGACGCCGCCTGCCCCCTCGGCGCGGGCGCGCTGGCCGGCACCGGCTTCCCCATCGACCGCCACCGCACCGCCGCGCTGCTGGGCTTCACGGAGCCCGCGGCCAACTCGCTCGACGCCGTCTCCGACCGCGATTTCGCGCTCGAGTTCCTAGCCGCGGCGTCCATCGCGATGATGCACTTATCACGCTTGTCCGAGGAGCTGATCCTGTGGTCGTCGCAGGAGTTCGGTTTCGTGACGCTGCCGGACTCGCACACGACGGGCAGCTCGATCATGCCGCAGAAGAAGAACCCCGACGTGAGCGAGCTGGTGCGCGGCAAGACCGGCCGCGTCTACGGCGCGCTCATGGGGCTGCTGACGGTCATGAAGGGCTTGCCGCTGGCCTACAACAAGGACATGCAGGAGGACAAGGAGGGCGCTTTCGACGCGGCCGAGACGCTGGCGACCTGCCTGCGGCTCACCGCCGACATGCTGCCGCGTTGGCAGGTGCACGCCGAGCGCACCCGCCTCGCAGCGACCCGCGCGTTCAGCAACGCCACCGACCTGGCGGACTACCTGGCCCGCAAGGGGCTCCCGTTCCGCGAGGCGCACGCCGCGGTCGGCCGCTTGGTGGCCATCGCGCTCGAGCGCGGCGTCGACCTGCACGACCTCGACCTCGCGACCTTGCGCGAGGTCTCCCCTTTCTTCGAGGCCGACGTCTACCGTCACCTCGAGGTCGAGGCGATCGTCGACGCCCGCGACAGTTACGGCGGCACCGCGCGGCAGCGCGTGGAGGAGCAGCTCCTGCGTGCGCGGGCGGCCCTGGCCGAGGAGGCCGCCCAGGCGGCCACCGCACGCGAGGCCTCGGACGACACGGCCTCGGACGACACGGCCTCGGACGACACGGCGCAGGGGTCGCGGTGAGCGTCCTCACGAGCGTCGACGCCGAACGCGCGACGGCCGCCGTCGGCGCCACCAGCGTGCGCGTCCGGCCTGCAACGGCCAGCGACGTGCCCGCCATCTTCGAGAACATCAACTACTGGGCCACGCAGGGCAAGATGCTGGTGCGGCCCATGCCGAGCATCTTCGAGAACCTGCGCGACTTCTTCGTCGCGGAGATCAATGGCGACGACGGTCCCGTCTTCGCCGGCAACGGCGCCCTCCACATCCTGTGGGGCGACATCGCCGAGGTCCGCGGGCTGGCGGTGGCCCCGGACGTCGCCGCGCGCGGGGTCGGGCGCGCGCTGGTGGCCGCCTGCGAGGCCGAGGCGCGCCGCATCGGCATCCCCGTGCTGTTCGCCTGGACGTACTCCGTGGGTTTCTTCGAGAAGTGCGGCTTCAGCCTGATCGACAAGACCCGCGACCTCCATCCGAGGGTCTGGTCGGAGTGCCTGCGCTGCCCGTTCTTCGTGGGCTGCAACGAGAACGGCCTGATCAAACGCCTCGAGGGCGTGCCGATGCCCACCAACCTGCCCGAGCCGCCACCTGCGCAGGTGCCGCCCGGCATCCGGTGACGCGTGTCGGTGTGGGCGCGGGGACCTGGGGCTTCGCCACGGTCCCCGCGCCCACACCGACACGCGCGGCTTCCGGGCGGCGTCGCGGGAGACGAAGGGCGGGTCGCCCTCCCCGACAGACGCCAGTGGGCCTGCATCTGCATGCCAGACGTCCTTAGCGCCTGCTGCTGGTCGCGCCACAGCCTCTGATCGTCGCCTCGGGGCGGGGTGGGCGGGGGGTCAGGGACCGTGGCGAAGCCCTAGGTCCCTGACCCCCCGCCCACCCCGCCGACCGTGCGAGGGAGCGGGTCGGCTACCGACCTGGTAGCCTCGCGGCACGATGGGCGAGCGACCACCGGTCCTGCTCCTGCACACGGGCGGCACGCTCGGCATGCGCCGCGACCCGGACGGCGCCTACGCCCCCGCCCCGGGCGCGCTGGCGGCGGCCCTGGCGCGGCTGCCTGAGCTCGACCGAGCGCCGCTCCCGGAGCTGGAGTTGCTCGAGTTCGAGCCGCTCCTCGACTCGTCCGACATGCGGCCCGAGGACTGGCAACGGGTCGCTGACGCGCTCGTCGAGCGGCTGCCACGACACGCCGGCGCGGTTGTGCTGCACGGCACCGACACGATGGCCTACACCGCCTCAGCGCTCTCCTTCCTGCTGCAGGGACTCGACCGCCCGGTCATTCTGACGGGCTCCCAGATCCCGTTGGCCGAGGTCCGTAGCGACGCCCGCGAGAACCTGATCACCGCCCTGCTGCTCGCTCGCGAAGGGCGCCTGCGCGAGGTCGCGGTGTACATGAACGGCGCGCTGCTGCGCGGCAACCGCTGCACCAAGGTCTCGGCCTCCGGCTTCGACGCCTTCGCCTCGCCGAACCTGCCGGCGCTGGCCGAGGTGGGCGTCGAGGTCGCCTGGCGCGACGCGTCGTTGCGCCCGGCCGGCGAAGGTGGCCTGCGTAGCCTCCGCTTGCGGCCCGTCGAGGTCGTGGCGCTTCGGCTCTTCCCCGGCATCGGCGGCGCCACCTTGCGGCAGGTGCTGCAGAGCCCGGTGCGCGGCGTGGTGCTGGAGACGTACGGGAGTGGGAACGCCCCCTCGCGCGATCCGGATGTGCTGGCCGCGCTCACCGAGGCGAGCGCTCGCGGCGTGGTCGTCGTGAACGTGACGCAGTGCCTGCGCGGATCGGTGCGCATGGACGCGTACGCGGCCGGCCGCAGCCTCCAGGCGGCAGGCGTCGTCTCCGGCGGCGACATGACCGCCGAAGCAGCCCTGGCGAAGCTGACGGTGCTGCTCTCGCAGGACCTGGCGCCCTCCGACGTGGCCGCGCGGATGGCTGCCGACCTGGCCGGCGAGCGCAGCCCAGACCTCTGAGCCGACGGGCCGCTGGTAGGATGCGCGCGTGACGGCAACCCCCTCAGCCCACCACGACGAGGCCCGTGCCACTGCGGGAGTGGTTCTCGCGGTCGTGGGCGCGGGGCGAATGGGCGGTGCGGTGGTGGAGGGCGCCCTGCGTTCCGGCGCGCTCGACCCCGAACACCTCGGCGTCTTCCACCCCGACCCGGAGCGGCGCGGCCAGCTCGCCGCCCGGTTCGGCATCGCAGCCCTCGACGACGCCGGTGTCCGGCGCGCGCAGCGCGTCCTGATCGCGGTCAAGCCGCAGTCCTTCGAGCGGGTGGCGCCGCTCATCGCCGGCCGCCACACCGCCTACCTGTCGATCATGGCGGGCGTCACCCTGGCGACCATGGCCAAGCGCCTGGGCAGCCTACGCGTGGTGCGGGCCATGCCCAACTTGGGAGCGCGCGTGGGCGCGAGCGCGACCGCACTGGCGTGGACGGCGGAGACCAGCGCAGAGGACCTGGCCTTCGCACGCCGCCTGTTCCTCGGCTGCGGCAGCGTCTTCGACGTGCCCGAACAGCTCTTCGACGCCTTCACCGGCCTCGCCGGGTCCGGACCCGCCTTCGCTGCGCTGGTGGCCGAGTCGCTCGCCGACGGCGGTGTCCGGGTCGGCTTCCACCGTGACGTGGCGCGCGAACTGGCCCGGCACGTGCTGCTCGCGACGGCGCAGCTGCTCGAGCGCAGCGACCCGTCGGCCATCAAGGACGAGGTCGCCTCGCCCGGCGGCACCGCCATCGCGGGCGTGCGGACCTTGGAGCGGCACCGCCTCCGCTTCGCCCTCATCGACGCCATCGAAGCGGCCAGCCAGCGCGCCGGCGAACTCTCCGGCAACGGGCCAGCGGTATGAGCCGGCGCGCCACCGCACGACTGCTGCTGGCCGCTTGCGTCAGCCTCATGCTGGCCTACGCCAGCGGCCAGAACGACTACTACCCGCACGGCGACGGCCTGCGCTGGACGTACGATTCGGGCGTCACGCAGCACATGCGCGGACCGCACGACGTCGACGGCACGAGCGTGATGGTGCTGACGCACTACCTCGAGGGCATGCCCATCTCCGAGGACTACCTCGTGTACGGGCCCGACGGCGTGCGCTCGCTCGGTACGGCCGCAGGCGGCCAGGTCCTGCGCTACGACCCGCCGCTGCTGGTCTACCCCGCCCCGCCGCTCGAGATCGGCGCCACCTGGCGCTCCACCACCGACTTGGGCGCGTTCACCATCACGCTCGACGCCGAGGTCGTGGCGCTCCGCGGCATCCAGACCCCGGTCGGACGGTTCAACGCCTTGCAGGTGCGGCAGCGGACCCTCACCAGCACCGGCGCCTCCACCTTGCTGGACCTGTTCTTCGTGCCCGGCATCGGCGTGGTGCGTTTCGTGACGCAAGACGGCACCGTCTTCGATCTCATCGAGCACACCCGCTAGGCCGCATCGTCAGCAGGGTGACCGCCTTCAGGTCGCCTTCGTCGCTGGCAGCGATCCCAGCCTGGCAGCGCCGAGCACGGCGTCGGCCACCTCGGGTCGATGCCCCAACCAGCCCAGCACGCAGGCTTCGAGTGTGCCCACCTCGATCGCCGCCCGCAGCTCGGCCATCAACCGCTCCATGAAGCGCAGGTTGTGCACGCTGAGCAGGTGGGGGCCGAGCGCCTCGCCGCTCTTGAGCAGGTGGCGCAGGTAGGCGCGCGAGAAGCGTCGGCAGGTGCTGCAGTCGCAGTCACGTTCCAGCGGCCGTTCGTCGCGCGCGAAGGCGGCGTTCTTGAGGTTCAGGCGGAAGCCCGCGCGGGGCACGCCAGCGTCGTCGCAGCGCGCCAGCACGGTGCCGGTCCGCGCGTTCCTGGTAGGCGCGACGCAGTCGAAGGTGTCGACCCCGCGGACGACCGCCGCGAGGATGCCGGGCACGTCGCCGATCCCGAGCAGGTGCCGTGGCGAGCCCGCTGGCAGCGCCTCGATCGTCCACTCCAGCACCCGGTGCATGTCGGCGTGCGAGCGACCCAGGTTGCCGCCGATGGCGATCCCGTCGAAGGGCAAGCCGGCGATGAACGCCGCGCTCTCACGTCGCAGCGCCTCGAAGGCGCCGCCCTGAACGATCCCGAACAGCGCTTGCCGGTACGGATGGTGCGCGGGAGCTTCCCGGAAGGCATCCAAGCTACGCCGTGCCCAGCGGTGCGTGCGCTGCATGCTGGCGCGGGTGTAGGCCTCGTCGTGCAGCGGGCTCGTGCACTCGTCGAACGCCAGCGTCACGTCCGCCCCGAGCGCTCGCTGCACCGCGATGCTCTTCTCGGGCGTGAACACGTGTCGGCTGCCGTCGACGTGGCTCACGAAGTGGACCTCGTCCTCGCCGACGCGCACCATGGATCCGCTGGGCGCACGCAGGCGCTGGCGTCCGCCGCTCCCGCCCAGCTCGTCCGGGAAGATGTTGGCGACCTTGCCGACGCGGTGCTCGATCGAGGCGCCGAGCGAGAAGACCTGGAAGCCGCCCGAGTCGGTCAGCAGCGGCCGCGACCAGCCCATGAAGCGATGCAGGCCGCCGTGCTCGGCCACCAGCTCCGCGCCCGGGCGCAGGTAGAGGTGGTAGGTGTTGGCGAACAGCACCTGCACCCCGCACGCTGCCACCACGTCGGGGTCGAGCCCCTTGACGCTGGCCTGGGTCCCCACCGCGACGAAGGCCGGCGTCTCGACGCTGCCGTGGGCGGTGCGGAGCCGACCGCGGCGAGCGGCGCCCGAGCGCTCGAGGAGGTCGAAGCCGATCTCCTGCTGGGTTGGGGTGGCGCTCGGCACGCGCCGACGATAGCACGCCAGCGCCGCTTGCCTGAACCTCGAAGCCACGTCCTGGACGCGCTTACACCGAAACGTTGTCGGCCAGCGTCGCGCCGTGAGCGCCGAACCCAGGCCTGGTCTGCTACCATTTCGACGCCAGGAGGTGCGCGCGTGGCGCTCCGTCTCGGCTTCGGTACTGCCGTCTTCGGCCTCGTCACCGTCGCCCTCATCACAGCCTTCGTCGCTCCCCGCGACGCACCCCCCGCCTTCGTGGCGCTGGCGGTGCCCGTCACCATCGAGATCGAGCCGGCGCTGTCGCTGCCGGTGACGCCGAGCGTGGACGTGCTGGCAGAGGCCCGCACCCGCTTGCGGGCGCCGGCCCCCTTCGCCGGCCCCGTCGCGACGCCCAGCTTCGTCGTCCGTGCCACCGCCTACAACTCGATGGAGAGCCAGACGAACGCGCAACCGCACGTGACGGCGACCGGGACGCGCACGCGCTGGGGCATCATCGCGGTCAGTCGCGACCTGCTTGGCTTCGACCTGCCCTACGGATCGCTGGTGCGGCTGCGCGACCTCGGCAACTACCACAACGGCCGCGGCTTCGGGGCCTACCAGACCCTCCTCGACGGGACCGACCTGTTCGTCGTCGAGGACACCATGCATCCCCGTAAAGTCAACCAGATCGACCTCTGGTTCGCGGATTACGCCAGCGCCGTCAACTGGGGCGTGCGCCGCCTGGAGCTCGAGGTGATCCGCTACGGGCGCGACGGGCCACAGTTCGATCACCTGCGCAGCGACGGCGTCTTCGACGTCGATCCGCGCTGGCTGGCGGTCCGCTGAACCCGCGCCTCGCACCCCTCAACCCTTGCCTCGCTCGCCGCTCGACACCGTACCGAGCGTCGTGACTGCGACGTCCGGGCGCGGACCTATGCGCGTCAGAGCGCGCCGCGGCCGCGGGCTAGACTGACGCGTGCGACCGTTCGTCCCCTTCCTCGCCTGGCGGCACGTGCGACGCCGCGGTCTCCAGAGCGTGATCACCGTGCTGGGCGTGGCGGTCGGGGTCACCGTGCTCATCACCGCGCTGTCGCTGACGAACGGCTTCATCGACGAACTCGTCAGCTCGACCCTGCGCGCCACCCCGCACGTGACGCTGCAACCGTACGTAGCCGGCGACCGACTGCCGCACGACGAGACGATCCGCAGCACGCTGGCCGCCCAACCCGAGGTCGCCGCCGTGAGCCCCTTCATCGCCGGGCAAGCGCTCATCGCGCGCCGCGCCAGCGCGGCGCTGGGCATCTCCGCCCGCCAGGGGTTCGCCCAGCTGATCGGCATCGATCCCACCCACCACGCCGAGGTGCTCGACCTGCCGCAGATCAGCGCCGCCCGTGAAGCGCTCGAGCGCGAGGGCGGCGTGGTGCTCGGCGCCTCGTTGGCGGCGCAGCTCGGCGTCCTACCAGGCGACACGGTGGTCCTGCGCGAGCTCGGCGGGCGCACGCTCACGCTCAACGTGAGCGACACCTTCCGGGTCGGGAACGAGTTGATCGACAGCGTCACCGCCTACGCGGCGCTCGAGGTGGTCCAGGGGTACTTGGACGCCGAGGGCGAGATCGGCGGCTACCACGTGCGCGTGCACGACCCGCAGCGGGCCTCGGCCGTGGGGGAGCGGCTCGGCGGGGCGTTCGCGCTGCTGCCGATCTCCTGGGAACGGCTCTTCGGCAACCTGATCACCCAGCTGCGGCTGCAGAAAGCCGTCATCTCCGTGGTCACCTTCCTGATCGTCCTCGTGGCTGCCATGGGCATCGCCAACGTGATGGTGCTGACCGTGGCCGAGAAGACCCGCGACATCGCCATCCTGCGAGCGCTGGGCGCCAGTTCGCGGCAGGTGCTGGCGGTGTTCACGCTCGAGGGCTTCGCGCTCGGAGCGGCGGGGACCCTGCTCGGCACCCTGCTCGGCCTGGCGGTCAGCGGCTACTTCCGCGTGCAGCCCTTCCCCCTGCCCGGCGACCTCTACTTCATCACCCAGCTACCGGTGGTGGTGGAGGTGTGGGACGTGGCCTGGGTGTGCAGCGTGTCGCTGGTCACGAGCGTGGTGGCGTCGCTGGTGCCGGCCCGTCGCGCGGCGCGCTTGCGGCCCGCCGAACTGCTGCGATGAGCGCCTCGCAACGCCGGCGCCCCGCGCCGCTCACGCCCGAACGCGCCTGGGACTACGCCTTGTGGCTCCTCGGCCGGCAGGCCTACAGCGCCGCC